>NZ_JBHSOF010000045.1:0-3306 GCF_042656005.1 Kitasatospora misakiensis
GGGGAGGTGCAGCGAGGTGCGGGGTTGGGGCCCGGAGGGTCAGTGCCCGGTTGGGCGCCGCCTGCCGGAGAGCGGGCGCCGGGCCGGCGAGAAATTCGACCTGCGCATGACAGAGATGGGCTTGCGGCCAGGCAACGCTGCTCCTCCCATGGCAAGAAGAAAGGCCCGAAGCGCCGAACGGCACGGCTCAGCCAGGCACGCTGAGCGTCAGGAGCTTCGAGGTTGCTTGAGTCATCGCACATCGGCGGCCTACGACGGGCCGCTGGTCGCCTCATCCGCCGGTGAGCGCGGAGGGTGCACCGACTAAAGGATTGCGCACATCCTCGGCCCGTCGACGCGGTGGCGAGATTTGATCGCCAAAGTGTCCGATTCGATCTCCTGGGACGCGGCGTCACGCTCAGGTACCATGCGTGCACAGGCGGGCTGGACAGCGTTGAGTGGCCAATGCAAGCTGGCCCCATGGCAGTTGAGACAGATGAGGCGACGTCGGGTGGCGTCGCGGGCTCCTTACCGGGCCGTTCCCCGCAGCTCCGACCCCACCGGGCGGCCGTCCGCCGCGACAGCGTCGGGAGGCCCGCATGACCGACCTCGCAGTCAAGGCGGTGAGCCGGCCGGGGCTGGCGCTCGGCGTGCTGGCCGGGGCGCTCGCCCTGGATGTGAGCGGCCTCGGCGTGCTCAACGCCGCCCTCCCGTCGGTCGGGGAGCGCTTCCACCTGGCCGACACCACGCTCCAGTGGGTGATGACCGCCTACGCCGTCACCTTCGCCGGCTTCCTGCTGGTGGGCGGCCGCCTGGCCGACGTACTCGGCCGGCGGCGGGTGTTCGAGGCCGGCGTCGCGCTGTTCACCGTCTCCGCCCTGGTCGGGGCGGCGGCGCCGAACACCGCCGTCCTGCTGGGTGCGCGCGCCGTCCAGGGCATCGGCGCCGCCCTGTCGGGACCGGCCGCGCTGGCCCTGCTCACCGAGACCTTCCCGGCCGGTCCGGCGCGCAACCGGGCCTTCAGCGTGTACGCCGCGGTCGGCGCCGCGAGCTTCAGCGGCGGGGTGATGCTGGGCGGCGTGCTGACCCAGTTCTTCGGCTGGCGCTCGGTGTTGTGGTTCTCGGTGCTCCTCGGTCTCGGCGTGCTGGCCGTGACCCGCGCCGCGCTGCCCGACGGCGCCGGCCACCGCGGCCGGCTGGACCTGCCCGGCGCGATCACCGGCACCCTCGGCCTCACCCTGTTCGTCGTCGGCGTGAGCGCCGACGGCGCCGCGGCGTGGGCCCTGCTCGCCGCCGCCGCGCTCTTCCTGGCCCTGTTCGTCCTGCGCGAGAGCCGCACCGCCGACCCGGTCCTGCCGCTCGGCCTCTTCCGGCTCGCCCCGGTCCGGGCCGCGAGCCTGGCGGCGTTCCTGCAGTACATGGGGTCGGTCGGGATGCTGTTCTTCGCGCCCCTCTACCTCCAGGGGATGCTGGACTACTCGCCCTTCGAGTCCGGGCTCGCCCTGGTGCCGATGTCGGCGGCCGTGTTCCTCACCGCCAACTTCGCCACCGGCCGCCTGCTCGCCCGCTACACCCCGCACACCCTGATGGCGGTCGGCCTCGTCCTGATCGGGGTCGGCACCGGCCTCTGGATGACCACCCCGCTGGACGGCGGCTACGTCCAGCACGTGCTGCCCGGCCTGATGCTCAGCGGCATCGGCCAGGGGCTCAACTTCCCCTCGATGACCTCCGCCGCCCTGTCCGGCGTCCCCGGCGAGCGGCACGCCGTCGCCGGCGCGGTGAACGTGGTGACGCAGCAGATCGGCGCGAGCGCGGGCGTGGCGGTGATGGTCCTGGTCGCCGGCACCCGCGAGGACCACCTCGCCGGCTACCACCTCGCCTACCTCACGGCCGCCGTCGCCTGCGTGGCCGGCGCCGCCCTCATCGCCCTGCGCCGACAGGCCTGAGGCCGGCACAGGGCGATGCGCGAGGAGCATTGATCGCAGTGCGTTATGACGTTGACGAACCATGGCTCTGAACACCTGATTTGTCGATCCGTCAGATACCTGGCCATTCAGGCGACCTGAGCACGCGCTGATCCACTCTGAGCTGGCGATCCGTCAAAGTGGCGTCCTGTCAAGGGGGCAGCGGGCGCCGTCGAGACCCCCGTTGGCCGCTCCTCCGGCCGGACCTCGACCTGCCGGTCAAGATTGAGTAACGCCTCACGGGACTCTTGTCGCAGCAAATTGTGAGCGCTAACAATTCACCTGAGCGAAACACGAGTCGCGCTCAGCATCTTTCATCCCCCATGCGCGGCCGTGCCCGCAGTCGTACCTTCCCGAGAGGAATCCGAAATGTCCAAGAGAGCTGCGGCGGCCCTGGTCGCCACCGCGATGGCCGTCGTCCTCACCGCCTGCGGCTCCGGCGGTGGATCGAAGGACTCGGCCGGCAGCGGCTCGGGCAAGCTCACCGTCGGCTTCTCCCAGGTCGGCGCGGAGAGCGGTTGGCGCACCGCCAACACCAAGTCGGTCCAGGATGCCGCGAAGAAGGCGGGCGTCAACCTGAAGTTCTCCGACGCGCAGCAGAAGCAGGAGAACCAGATCAAGGCGATCCGCTCGTTCATCCAGCAGAAGGTGGACGTCATCACCTTCTCGCCGGTGGTCGAGTCCGGGTGGGACACCGTGCTCAAGGAGGCCAAGGACGCGAAGATCCCGGTGGTCCTCACCGACCGCGCCGTGGACTCCAAGGACGAGTCGCTCTACGCCTCCTTCCTCGGCTCGGACTTCGTCGAGGAGGGCAAGAAGGCCGGCGACTGGCTGGTGAAGGAGTACCAGGGCAAGACCGACCCGGTGAACATCGTCGAGCTCCAGGGCACCACCGGCTCCGCCCCCGCCAACGACCGCAAGGCCGGCTTCGGCGACGTCATCAAGGCCGACCCGAAGTTCAAGGTGGTCGCCTCGCAGACCGGTGACTTCACCCGGGCCAAGGGCAAGGAGGTCATGCAGGCCTTCCTGAAGTCCCAGCCGAACATCGACGTGCTCTACGCGCACAACGACGACATGGCCCTCGGCGCGATCCAGGCGATCGAGGAGGCCGGCAAGAAGCCCGGCAAGGACATCAAGATCATCTCGGTCGACGGTGTCAAGGACGCCTTCACCGCGATGGCCGACGGCAAGATCAACGTCGTGGTCGAGTGCAACCCGCTGCTCGGCGACCAGCTGATGGAGCTGGTCAAGAAGGTCAAGGCGGGCGAGCAGGTGCCGCGCCGGATCAAGACGGTCGAGGGTGTCTTCACCCAGGACCAGGCGGCCGCCGCGCTGCCCGGCCGCCAGTACTGACGCACCGACG
>NZ_JBHSOF010000045.1:3405-73806 GCF_042656005.1 Kitasatospora misakiensis
CACCCAGGACCAGGCGGCCGCCGCGCTGCCCGGCCGCCAGTACTGACGCACCGACGGAGCGCGGTGCGCGGGCGGTCCTCGGCGGAGGGCCGCCCGCGCACCGACCACGAAAGGAGGAGCGGCATGCCGACGCAGCCGGTCCTGGAAGTGCGGGGGATCCGCAAGGAGTTCCCGGGCGCGGTCGCGCTGGACGGAGTCGATTTCCGGCTCTTCCCCGGCGAGGTGCACGCGCTGATGGGTGAGAACGGCGCCGGCAAGTCCACTCTGATCAAGGTGCTCACCGGCGTCCACGAATCGGACGGCGGCGAGGTCCGCCTGGCCGGGCAGGTGGTGCGGATCGGCGGCCCGCTGGAGGCCCAGCGGGCCGGGATCGCCACCGTGTACCAGGAGGTCAATCTCTGCCCCAACCTGTCCGTCGCCGAGAACATCCTCATCGGCCGCGAACCGCGCCGCCTCGGCCTGATCCACTGGGCCGAACTCCGGCGCCGGGCTGCCGAATCGGTGGCTGCCCTGGACCTCGACATCGACGTCAGCGCCCCGCTGAACAGCTACTCGATCGCCGTCCAGCAACTCGTCGCGATCGTCCGCGCGGTGGACATCGACGCCAAGGTGCTGATCCTGGACGAGCCGACCTCCAGCCTCGACCGCGACGAGGTCCGCCAACTCTTCACCGTGATGCGCCGGTTGCGCGACCAGGGAGTGGCGATCCTGTTCGTCTCGCACTTCCTGGACCAGATCTACGAGATCTGCGACCGGATGACCATCCTGCGCGGCGGCCGCTTCGAGGGCGAGTACCTGACCAGCGAGCTGAGCCAGGTCGATCTGGTCGCCCGGATGATCGGCGGCGAACTCTCGGGCCTGGCCGAACTGTCCGGCGCCTCCCGTACCGAGCCCACCGGCACGTCCTTCCTGCGCGCCGAAGGACTGGCCCGGCGGGGCGCGGTCGAACCGTACGACCTGGCCATCCGGCCCGGTGAAGTGATCGGCCTGGCCGGGCTGTTGGGCTCCGGACGGACGGAGGCGGCCCGGCTGCTGTTCGGCGCCGACCAGAGCGACCGGGGCACGGTGAAGATCAACGGTGAGACCGCCGCGCTGCGCAGCCCCAAGGCCGCGATCGGCCACGGCATCGCGTTCTGCTCGGAGAACCGCAAGACCGAGGGCCTGATCGCCGAACTGACGGTCCGGGAGAACATCGTCCTGGCCCTCCAGGCCTCCCTCGGCTGGACCAGGCCGCTCTCCCGCACGGCCCAGGACCAGCTGGCGATCCGCTGGATCCGGGCCCTGGACATCCGGCCGAAGGATCCGGAGGCGCTGGTCCGCAACCTCAGTGGAGGCAACCAGCAGAAGGTGCTGCTGGCCCGCTGGCTGATCACCGAACCCAAGCTGCTGATCCTGGACGAGCCCACCCGGGGCATCGACATCGGCGCCAAGACCGAGATCCAGAAGCTGGTGGCGAGGCTCGCCGGCGACGGCATGTCGGTGCTGTTCATCTCCGCCGAGCTGGAGGAGGTGCTCCGGCTCAGCCACCGGGTCGCCGTGCTCCGGGACCACCGCATGGTGGCCGAGCTGCGCAACGACGGCAGGCTCACCCCGGAGCTGATCATGGAGACCATCGCGAGCGGAGCCACGTCGTGAGCACTATCACCCGACACCGTCTGTTCTGGCCGGCCGTGGTGCTGGTCGTCCTGCTGGTGGCCAACCTGGCGTTCACCCCGGACTTCTTCGCGGTCCGGATCAAGGACGGCCACCTCTACGGCAGCCTGGTCGACATCCTGAACTTCGGCTCGCCGCTGATCCTGGTGGCGCTCGGCATGACCCTGGTGATCGCCACCGGAGGCATCGACCTCTCGGTCGGCTCCACCGTCGCGATCGCCGCCGCGCTGGCCTGCCTGCACATCAGCGAGTCCTCGGACCCGGGCAGTGTGACCACCGTGCTCACCGCGGTGGCCATCGCCCTCGGGGTGGCGCTGGTCCTCGGCGCCGCCAACGGCCTGCTGGTGGCCAGGGTCGGGGTACAGCCGATCATCGCCACCCTGATCCTGATGGTGGCGGGGCGCGGCGTCGCCCAGCTCATCACGGACGGCCAGATCATCACCGTCGTCAGTGAGCCGTACAAGCTGATCGGCGGCGGCTACCTGCTCACCGTGCCGTTCGCCGTCCTGCTGGCCGGGGCCGTGGTGCTGCTCGCCACGGCGCTGACCCGGTACACCGCGCTCGGGCTCCTGCTCGAATCGGTCGGCGGCAACCCGGTCGCCAGCCGGCTGGTCGGCATCCGGGCCGGCGGGCTGATCGCCCTGGTCTACGTGGTCAGCGCGGTCTGCGCGGCGCTGGCCGGGCTGATGATCAGCTCCAACGTCTCCAGCGCCGACGGCAACAACGCCGGTCTCTGGATCGAACTCGACGCCATCCTGGCGGTGGTGATCGGCGGCACCTCGCTGAACGGCGGCCGCTTCTCGCTGGGCGGCACCGTGCTCGGCGCGCTGGTCATCCAGACCCTCTCCACCACCGTCTACACCATCGGCATCCCGCCGGAGACCACGCTGGTCTTCAAGGCCGCCGTGGTGATCACCGTCTGCCTGGCCCAGTCGCCGGTCTTCCGGGCCAAGGCCGCCCGCCGGCGCTCGCGCTCCCGCGCCCGCCACGGCGCCAAGCCGGTGTCGCCCGAGAAGCTGGAGGTCGGCGCATGAGCACCGGTACCGTTCTGTCCACCCTGAGCCGCGGCAGCCGCCGCCAACTCCCGCTGCTGGTCACCTCGGTGCTGCTGGTGGCGATGTTCACGGCCGGCTCGGTGAGCTACGAGGGCTTCTTCTCCGGGCAGGTGCTGCTCAACCTGCTGATCGACAACGGCTTCCTGCTGGTGGTCGCGATCGGCATGACCTTCGTGATCCTGACCGGCGGCATCGACCTGTCGGTCGGCGCGATGGTCGCCCTCTCCACGATGATCTCCGCCTGGCTGGTCCAACTCCACGGCTGGCCGCCGCTGGTGGTCATCCCCCTGGTGCTGGCCGCCGGTACCGGGGCCGGCCTGGCGATGGGCTGGGTGATCCAGACCTTCGAGATCCAGCCGTTCATCGTGACGCTGGCGGGCATGTTCCTGGCCCGCGGGCTCTGCTACACGATCAGCGTCGACTCCATCTCGATCACCGACCCGACGTACACGTCGATGGCCCAGACCCGCATCCCGCTGGGGGACCTGTTCGTCTCGCCGAGCGTACTGATCGCCCTGGGCGTGGTGGCGGCGGCGTTCGTCGTGCTGCACTACACGAAGTTCGGCCGCAACGTGTACGCGCTGGGCGGCAGCGAGCAGTCCGCGCTGCTGATGGGTCTGCCGGTCGGCCGGACCAAGATCGCAGTGTACGGGGTGAGCGGCTTCTGCTCCGCGCTCGGCGGCGTGCTGATGACCTTCTACATGCTCTCCGGTTACGGACTGCACGCGGTGGGTCTTGAGCTGGACGCGATCGCCGCCGTGGTGATCGGCGGGACCCTGCTCACCGGTGGCTCCGGCTACCTGCTCGGCACCCTGCTCGGTGTGCTGGTGCTCGGTCTGATCCAGACCGTCATCAGCTTCCAGGGCACGCTCAGCTCCTGGTGGACCAGGATCGTGATCGGCGCGCTGCTCTTCGTCTTCATCCTGCTGCAGCGCCTGATGACGGCCCGACGACGGACCTGAGGCGGGTGTTCGCAAAGTCCGGCGGGACTTTGCAAACACCCCCTGGGGCCTTGTGGGGCCCGGCGCGGGCCACTTTGCAAAGTTCTGGGCGGACTTTGCAAAGTGTGCCGTGCCGGGCCCCGTACGGGCCCACCGGACCCCCGCACGCCGGGTCGGCAACCGCGTCGACGGCGCCCTCGCCGGCCCGGGCGGCCGCCCCGGCGGAACGCACGCGGGCAGCACGACGGAGTCCCTCCAACACTTCCCGCTGGAGGGACTCCGGCACAGGGGCGGCCGCGACCCGAACCGAAAAACCGCCCGCCGCCCCGCCGGCGCGGGGCAGCGGGCGGCTGCTCTCAGAGGCCCTGGACGCTGACGTCGGCGTGCAGCCGGCGCGTGTGGTCGAGCGGCCGGACCGGGCCGGTGAGGCGTAGCGGCACCGCGAAACGGACGTCCGACCCGGAGGCGGCGATCCGCAGCTCCAGGGCGCCCGGTTCGACGATCCGGCGGCCCTCGCGGCCGGTGAACGAGGCCAGGTCGGCCGGGAGCCGGACCGTGACCCGGCAGCCGGCGCCCGAGTCGAGCTCGATCCGCCGGTAGCCGACCAGCCGCTGCTCCGGCTGGACCACGCCGGCGACCGGGTCGTGCAGGTAGAGCTGGACGACCTCGCTGCCGGCCCGGCCGCCGGTGTTGCGCAGGTCGAAGGCGAACCCGAACTCGCCGTCGGTGCCCGTCTCCGCCGTGTCCACCGCGAGGTCGGACCAGGTGAACTCGCTGTAGCCGAGGCCGTGTCCGAAGACGTAGGCGGGCGTCGGGTCGATGTTGGAGACCTCGCCGGCCTGGGCCAGCCGGGCGGCGAGGTAGGTGGACGGCTGGACGCCGGGGTGGGCGGGGACCGAGACGGGGAGCCGCCCGGAGGGGTTGATCCGTCCGCTGAGCACGCCCGCGAGCGCCCGGGTGCCGGCCTCCCCGGGGAAGAAGCACTGCACGATGGCCGCCGCCTCGGTGACGGCGCGCCCGAGCGCGTACGGCCGCCCGGCCAGCAGGGTGAGCACCACCGGCGTGCCGGTGTCCAGCACGGCCTCCAGCAACTCCCGCTGAAGCCCGGGGAGGTCCAGGGTCTGGACGTCGCAGCCCTCGCCGCTGGTGCCGCGGCCGAAGAGCCCGGCCCGGTCGCCGAGGGCGAGCACCACCACGTCGGCGGTCCGAGCGGCCCGTACCGCGTCGGCGATGCCGCCCGGGTCCGTGCCGTCGACCGTCACGCCGCGGACCGTCCACAGTTCGCTGCCGGGGAACTCCGCCGTCAACGTCTCGCGCAGGGTGGGGAGTTCGATGCCGACCGGGGTTTTCGGGTGCTGGCTCCCGACGTGCACGGGGAAGGAGTAGCAGCCGAGGACGGCGGTGGGTTCGTCGCCGTTGGGCCCGATCAGCGCGATCCGCCGGGGCCGGTCCAGCGGGAGCACGCCGTCGTTGCGCAGCAGTACGACGGCCTGTTCGGCGAGTTCGGTGGCGATCGCCCGGTTGGCGGGCCGGTCGAGGTCGACCAGGCCGCGCAGCCGCTCCGGTTCGCTCAGGTCGGTGTCGGCGAGGGCGCCCGGCACCGGGTCCCAGTCGGCGTCCAGCAGGCCGAGTTCGACCTTCTGGACCAGCACCCGGCGCAGCGCCCGGTCGATCACCGACTCCGGGACCGATCCGGCCTCGACGGCGTCCAGCAGCGGCTGTCCGAAGGTCTTCACGGTCGGCAGTTCGACGTCCACTCCACTGGCCAGGGCCAGCCCGGCGGCGTCGGCCCAGTCCTCGGCGACGCCGTGCAGCGTCTTGAGGAAGGCGACGCCGAAGTAGTCGGCGACGACCGTGCCGGTGAAGCCCCAGGTGTCCCGGAGCAGGCCGGTGAGCAGGGCCTCGTCGGCGGCGGACGGCATTCCGTCGGTGTCGGTGTAGGCGTGCATGACCGAGCGGGGCCGGCCTTCGCGGACGGCCATCTCGAAGGGCGGCAGGATGACGTCCGCCCGTTCGCGCGGCCCCATGCTGACCGGCGCGAGGTTGCGCCCGGCCCGCGAGGCGGAGTACCCGGCGAAGTGTTTGAGGGTGGCGACGATCCCGGCGCGCTCCAGGCCCTGGACGTAGGCGGTGGCGACGGTGCCGACCAGGTACGGGTCCTCGCCGATGGTCTCCTCGACGCGCCCCCACCGCGCGTCGCGGACCACGTCGAGCACCGGGGCGAGGCCCTGGTGCACGCCGACCGACCGCATGTCGCGGCCGATGCTCTCGGCCATCCGGCCGACCAGCGCCGGGTTGAAGGTGGCGCCCCAGGACAGCGGGACGGGGTAGGCGGTGGCGCCCCAGGCGGCGAAGCCCGCCAGGCACTCGTCGTGCGCGAGGGCGGGGATGCCGAAGCGGTTGGCGGCGGCGATCCGCTGCTGGCTGCGCAGCAGCGACAGCGCGCCGATCGCCGGGTCGACCGGGGTGGTGCCGAACGGGCGGGTCAACTGGCCGAGCCCGTGCGGGAGTAGTTCGTCGAGGTCGGGCGGTTCCTCCATCTCGTGTTGGTGCGGGGCGACTTCACCGCCCTCGTCGCTGGCGCCCACCCAGACGCCGACCAGTTGGGCGGTCTTCTCGCGCAGGGTCATCGCGGCGATCAGCGCGTCGGCCCGCGCCTCCGCGGAGAGCGTGGCGTCGTGCCAGGCGTGCCGGGCGGGCCGGGTGTTCTGACGGTGGTTCACTTTCCTCCCACACCCATCAGGCCCTGGACCAGGGCGCGGCGGGCGAACAGGTAGACGACGAAGATGGGGAGCACCGACAGGACGACGGCGCTGAGCAGGCCGGGCACGTCCACGCCGTGCTCGGTCTGGAAGTCGTACAGGCCGAGGGTCATCACCTTGGCGCTGTCGGACTGGGTGAGGATCAGCGGGAAGAGGAAGCCGTTCCAGGCCTGGAGGGCGGCGAAGACCACGATGGAGGACAGGCCGCCCTTGGCCAGCGGCAGCACCAGCTGCCGGAAGACCCGGGCCGGCCCGGCGCCGTCGATGGCCATCGCCTCGTACAGCTCGGGGCCGATCTCGCGCATCGCGCCGGTCAGCACCAGGGTGCAGACCGGCAGGCAGAACGCGGCGGTCGGCAGGATGACGCCGATCAGGTGGTCGTACAGGCCGGTCTTGCTGATCACGTAGAACATCGGCACGATCACCGCCTGGGCGGGGATCGCGAGTCCGAGCAGGAACATCCGGAACACCCAGCCCGTCGACCGGCCGCGCGCCCGCACGATCGCGTACGCGAGCGGCGGGACGAGGAGCAGCACGATGGCGACCACGCCGACGGTGACGGCCAGGGTGTTGAGGAAGTCCTTGCCGAACCCGTTGGACATGTCGGTGACGTAGTTCTGCAGGGTCCACTCGCGGGGCAGGCTGAGCGGGCCCTCGGTGGAGTAGTCGGAGCGGGTGCGGAAGGTGGCGATCAGCAGCACGTACAGCGGCAGGCCGACCACCAGCAGCCACACCAGGGAGCCCAGCCCGGCCAGGTAGTTGGGCCGACGGCGCATCAGAGTCCCTCCGCGGTGGAGCGCATGCGGTCGTACCCGGAGAGCCGGACCACCGCGAGCGAGATCAGGGTGGCGACCACCACCAGGACCAGGGCGATGGCCGAGCCGGCGCCGAAGTCGAAGCCCTTGAAGGCCTTCTGGTACATGTAGTAGGCGCTGACCGTGGTGTCCGTGCCGGGGCCGCCCTGGGTGAGGATCAGCACCGTGTCGAAGGTGGTCAGGCCGCCGACCACCATCAGGATCATCGAGGTGATCACGGTGTTGCGCAGCTGCGGCAGGGTGATGTGGATGAACTGCCGCACCCGGCCGGCCCCGTCGACCGCGGCGGCCTGGTAGAGCACCTGCGGGATGGCCCGGGCGCCGCCCTGGTAGATCAGCGCGTGCAGCGGGGTGAACTGCCAGACGCCGACGAAGGTCAGCACCCCGAGCGCGCCGCTGCGGGTGCCGAGCAGGTTGCCGTCGCCGAACAGCCAGGTGAGCTGGGAGGGCAGGCCGAAGTTGGGGTCGAGGACGGCGCGCCACACCACCGAGACCGCGGTCGCGGAGAGCAGCAGCGGGACGAAGTAGATCGCCGACAGCACGGCCCGGTTGCGCTGGTGCCCGGCGGCCCAGACCCCGAGCAGGATGCTGACCGGGGTCTGGGTCACCACGCCGAGGAAGGTGAGCAGCAGGGTGGTCCAGATCGACTCGATCATCACCGGGTCGTCCAGCAGCCGGGTCCAGTTGTCCAGGCCGTTGAACTTCGGTGCGTCGATGCCGTTCCAGCTGGTGAAGGAGAGGACGGCGACCAGGACCAGCGGCACGATCGCGAACAGCAGGAAGAACACGGCGGCGGGCGCCGCCCAGGCGAGGCCCGGGCGGTTCACCCCGACGCCGGAGCGTGTCGCCCCCCTCATGAGGCCGGCAGGGACTGCATCGCCTTGATGAAGCCGTCCGCGTCGATCCGGCCGTTGAAGAACTGCTGGATGGCGGTCTGGAGCGGGGTCATCGCGCTCGGCGGGTACGCCTGGTCCCAGGAGAGCTGGAACGAGGGCGCGGCCTTGACCAGGTCGTACTGGTACTTGGAGTAGGCGGGGCTGGCGGACGCGTCGAGGAAGTTGACGGTGTTGGTGGTGGTCGGCAGGGCGCCGATGCCCAGCTGCGCCTTGACGAAGTCGTCGGAGTACATGAGCTTGAGGAAGGCCGCGGCGGCCTCGGGGTGCTTGGTCTTCTTGAGCACCGAGTAGAAGTTGTTGGTGTTGCCGACCACGGCGGCCGGGTCGCCCTTGCCGCCGCTGAGGGTGGGGAATCCGGTGTAGCCGAGGCCGGACTTGGCGAACTCGGGGTCGGCGTTCTGCTGGGTGGAGTAGTACCAGGAGCCCATCAGCTCGAAGGCGGCCTTGCCCTTGGCGACGAGGGCGGGTGAACCGCCGTCGGTGAACTTCACCGAGTCGAAGTTGCTGCCGAAGGCCCCGGTGTCGGCCAGTTCCTTGAGGGTGGAGAGCGCCTTGCGGCTGTCCGCGCTCTCCCAGGCGGTCTTGTCGCCGCCGAGGGCCCGCTCGAACAGGCCAGGACCGGCGATCCGGTCGTACAGGTACTCGAACCACATCATGGTGGGCCACTTGTCGCCGCCGCCGAGGGCGATCGGGGTGACGCCCTTGGCCTTCAACGCCTTGGTGGTGGCTATCAGTTCGTCCCAGGTCTTCGGCGCGGTGAGGCCCGCGTCGGCGAGCACCTTCTTGTTGTGGAACAGCAGGACCGGCTGGGTGCCGCGCATCGGTATCCCGTACGGTTTGCCGTCCACCACCGCCGAGTTGAAGACGGACGGCAGGAAGTTGTCCTTCAATCCCGGGTCCTGGGCGATGAAGCCGTCCAGCGGGAGCAGGAGGTCCGCCTTGACGAACGGCTGGATGGAGCCGCCGCCCCAGTTGAAGAAGATGTCGGGAGCCTGCGGGGTGCTGATCACGGTCTGGAGCTTCTGCTGGTAGTCCGCACCGGGGACGGTGTCCAGGACCAGCTTGACCTTGGAGGTCTTGTTGAAGGTCTCGACGAGCTGCTTCTCGACCTTGTTGGCAGCGTCGCCGTAGACCATCACGTGGATCGTCCCGGAGCCCGCGTCGGAGGAGCCGCCGCTGGACCCGCAGGCGGCGGTCGTACCCAGGACGAGCGCGGTGGCCGCGGCGATCGCGACGATTCTCGGACCCATACCCTGACCTCGATTTCGAATGTTTCGAGCGAAGTGGCGAATGTTTTGGGAAACTTAGGCCCGCCTCCGTCGCCAGTCAAGGGTTTCGACAGGGGGCCGGTCCGGCCCGCCGACGGGTTAGCATCCGTCCGACCGTGGCCGTCCATGGCAGGGATCGCCCAGCAGGGGCAGTGCAGGAGGAACTCGTGACCAGACCGGCGACCCTCGCCGAGATCGCGCAACAGGCCGGAGTCTCCGCGCCGACTGTTTCGAAAGTCCTGAACGGGCGGGCCGACGTCGCCCCGGCCACCCGGGAGCGGGTGGAGGAGTTGCTGCGCCGGCACGGCTACCGGCGGCGGCGCGGCACCGCCCAGGTCAGCCCGCTGCTCGAACTGGTCTTCCACGAGCTGGAGAGCGCCTGGGCGATGGAGGTGATCCGCGGGGTCGAGAACGTGGTGCGCGAGGAGGGCCTGAGCATCGTGCTCTCCGAGTCCTCCGGGCGGCTGAGCCCCGGCCAGTCCTGGGTGGACGGCGTGCTCGCCCGGCGCCCCACCGGCGTGCTGCTGGTGCTCTCCGACCTGGACCGCCTCCAGCGGCAGCAGCTGGCAGGCCGGGACATCCCGTTCGTGGTGATCGACCCGGCCGGCGACCCGGGCCAGGAGGTGCCCGCGGTCGGCACCACCAACTGGGACGGCGGCCTGGCCGCCACCCGCCACCTGGTCGATCTCGGCCACCGCCGGATCGGCCTGATCGGCGGCCCTGGCCGGATGATGTGCAGCCGGGCCCGCGCCGACGGCTACCGCGCGGCGCTCGACATGGCCGGTATCGCGTACGACCCTGAGCTGGTCCGCGAGGGCGATTTCCACCACGAGGCCGGACGGCGGGTGGGCCTGGAACTGCTGAACCTGCCCGACCGGCCGACCGCCGTGTTCGCCGGCAACGACCTCCAGGCGCTCGGCCTGTACGAGGCCGCCCGCGAGCTGGGGCTGCGCATCCCGGAGGACCTCAGCGTGGTCGGCTTCGACGACCTGCCGCTGGCCCGCTGGGTGGGCCCGCCGCTGACCACCGTGCGCCAGCCGCTGACCGAGATGGCCGAGGTCGCGGCCCGCCTGGTGATCGACCTGGCCCGCGGGGGGCGGCCGGGAACGCTCCGGGTGGACCTCGCCACCAGCCTGGTCGAGCGCAGCAGCACCGCCCCGCCGCGCGGCACGGCCGGGTCCGGGTACCTCCACGCGGACGGTTGACGGACGGACGGGCCGGTCCTAGGGTCACCGATCGGAATCGGCAGATGTAGCGAAAGTTTCGGCCGTCTTTTATCGGCCCCCGCCCTGCCGGTGCTCCACGCCCCACCGCACGTCCAGCTCTTTCCCCACCCGAGAAGAGAAGGGACCACGCCGGTGCCAGTCCGGACGCTCCGCCCGGGGAACACCCCCGACCCGAGTAGCACCCCCCACCCGAGGAACACCCGCCGCGCCCTCGGCACCCTCGCCGCCGTCGCCACCGCAACCGCCCTGGCGGCGGCGGCCCTGCTCCCGGCCGGCCAGGCCGGCGCGGCGGGGACGAGCCTGCGCACCCTCGCCGAGGCGAAGGGGATCTACTTCGGCACCGCCATCACCCAGGGCGACCTGAACAACGCCGCCCTCACCACCATCGCCGGCGGCCAGTTCGGCATGCTCACCCCGGCCAACGAGATGAAGTGGGACACCGTCGAACCCTCGCCGGGAAGCTTCAACTTCGGCCCCGGTGACCGGCTCGCCGCCTTCGCCCAGGCCAACTCGATGAAGCTGCGCGGCCACACCCTGGTCTGGCACAACCAACTGCCCTCCTGGGTCAGCAACCTGCCCAACGGCCAGGTGCAGGGCGCGATGCGCAACCACATCACCAACACGGCCACCCACTACAAGGGCAAGCTCTACGCCTGGGACGTGGTGAACGAGCCGTTCAACGAGGACGGCAGCTTCCGCAACGACGCCTTCTACCGGGCCATGGGCAGCGGCTACGTCGCCGACGCGCTGCGGACCGCCCGCGCCGCCGACCCGGGCGCCAAGCTGTACCTGAACGACTACAACATCGAGGGCCTGAACCCGAAGAGCGACGCCATGTACAACCTGGTGAAGTCGCTCAAGAGCCAGGGCGTGCCGCTGGACGGCGTCGGCTTCCAGGCCCACTTCATCCTCGGTCAGGTCCCGTCGAGCCTGAAGGCCAACCTCCAACGGTTCACGGCGCTCGGCGTCGAGGTCGCCGTCACCGAACTCGACGACCGGATCAAGCTGCCCGCGAGCAGCGCCGACCTGGCCCAGCAGGGGCGGGACTACGCCAGTGTGATCAACACCTGCCTGGCCGTCACCGGCTGTGTCGGCCTCACCCAGTGGGGCGTCGGCGACGCCGACTCGTGGATCCCCGGCACCTTCCCCGGTGAGGGCGACGGCACCATGTACGACCGGGGCTACCGGCCGAAGCCCGCCTACACGGCCTCGGCCGAGGCCCTCGGCGGATCCACCTCCACCCCCTCGCCGACCTCGTCGCCGACGGCCAGCCCCACCGCCAGTCCGACGGCGAGCCCGACCGGCGGGGCGGCCTGCAAGGTGACCGGCGAGACCAACGCCTGGAACACCGGGCTGACCGACAACCTCACCGTCACCAACACCGGCTCCATCCCCGTCAACGGCTGGGCGCTGGCCTTCACCCTGCCCGCCGGGCAGACCGTCACCGGCGCCTGGAACGCGACCATCAGCCCGTCCTCCGGCCCGGTCACCGCCCGGAACCTCGGCTACAACGGCACCATCGCCCCCGGCGCCTCGGTCTCCTTCGGCTACCAGGCCACCCACACGGGCAACGCGGGCCTCCCCGCCCAGTTCACCCTGAACGGCGCTCCCTGCACCGTCGGCTGACGCTCCCCGCCCACGCCGAGGGCCGGCACCCCACGACGGGGGTGCGGGCCCTTGGCGGTGGTCACGGCCGGGTCCGTCAGACGAACCGCGGCCAGGATCCGTCAGGCGGTGCCGAGATCAGGCGCAGGTCGCGCCGTTCAGGGTGAACGCGGTCGGCACCGGGTTCGCACCCGAGTACGTGGCCTGGAACCCGAAGCTCGCGCTGCCGCCCGGGGCCAGCGTGCCGTTCCAGCCGGCGTCCCGCGCGGTCACCGCGCCGCCCGACTGGGTCACCGTCGCGTTCCACGCGCCGGTGATCCGCTGGTCACCCGCGAAGCTCCAGCCGAGCGTCCAGCCGGAGACCGTCGACGCGCCCGTGTTCTTCACGGTCACCGTCGCGGTGAAGCCGTTGCCCCACGCGTTCTCGACCTTGTACGCCACCGAGCAGGACGCCGCCGGGGGCGCCGTGTCGTCGTCCGCCTCGGTCGCCGTGAACGTCGCCGTCTGCGCGCCCGCGCCGCCCGCCGAGAACACCGCGCTGCCCGCGACCGCGTCGGCGTCCTGCGCGGCCGACAGCGAAACCTGCTGCGCCGTGGCCCAGTTGGCCGGGGTGAACACCAGCGTCGACCCCGCCGCCACGGACAGGTCCGGGTCGCCGGAGGTACGCGCGACCGTCACCGTGACGTTCTGCGCGGGCGCCGCCGACAGCCGGACCCCGACCGCCGCCGAACCGCCCTCGGGGACGGTCACCGCCGCCGGCGCCACCTGCACCGCGGGCACCGCCGGGGTGGCGCGGCGCTCCGCGGCGAAGGCCGCGAGCCAGGCCAGGGAGGCGTTCCAGTTGATCGCGACCTCGTTGGTGGAGTACGAGCCGATGTCGTCGACGTAGCAGGCGGCCGGCGCGCAGCCGGCGAGCTTCTCCTTCGCCACCGGGTCCTCAAGACCCGCGTTCGGCCCGCCCGCGAAGGAGCCGGCCGGCGGGTGCGGCAGCGAGGCGTCGTTCTGGTGCGCCCAGAAGCGGTGGTGCTGGTTCTCGGAGGCGCGTTCGCCGTAGCCGCTGACGTACGAGCGGTCCAGGGCGTTGCGGCCCAGGAGGTAGTCCAGCGACTCCAGCGCGCCCGTCCGGTAGCGCTGCGCACCGGTGAGGTCGTACGCGACACCCAGCACCATCGCGTTGTTGGCCACGGAGCTGTTGGAGCCCCACACGTAGGCGTCGGAGGTCAGCGGCACCGCGTAGCCCTGGCCGGCCATGACGGACAGGTGGTAGTCGGCGGCCGAGGTCAGCTGGCCGCGCAGCCGGGTCACGTCGTCGGCGGGCAGCGCGACGCCCGGGACGGTCGCGAGGGTGATCCGGCCGAGCGTGGCGGTGCCGCCCCACCAGAAGCCGTCCACCGGCTTGGCGTGGTGCGGGGAGGAGGTCACCGCGTCCCGGTACTTCGACTCGCCGGTGGTGGCGAGGAGTTCGGCCGCCGCCCAGTAGAACTCGTCGGAGACGTCGGCGTCCTCGTAGGCGCCGCCGCCGGTGTTGTCGGTCGCCAGGGCAAGGACGGCGGGGTTGGCCTTGGCGGCCGTCCAGGCGCGCTGGGCCGCGTCCAGGCAGCGGGCGGCGAAGGCCTGGTCGTACGGGGCGTAGACCCGGGCGCACTGTGCCGCGGTGGCCGCCAGGTTGAGCGTGGCGGCGGTCGAGGGCTTGTGCAACTCGCGCTGTTCCGGGTCGAGTTCGGGCCTGGTGGGCAGCGCGGTCCATTTGTCGTCATGCATCTTGTGGAAGGCCATGCCGGCCATCGGCTTGCCGGCCGGGACCTGCATCCGCAGCAGGAAGTCCAGCTCCCAGCGGGCCTCGTCCAGGATGTCCGGCACCCCGTTGCCGCGCTCCGGCACCCGGAGGGTGGAGTCGCCGAGCGCCGCGTCGCCGCCGGAACGGCGGGCGCGCTCGAAGGAGTTGACGATCTCCCAGGTGGCGATGCCGCCGTTCACGACGTACTTGCCCTGGTCGCCGGCGTCGTACCAGCCGCCGCGCACGTCCAGCCGGTAGTCGCAGACCCCGGCCTGGCAGGGCACGCTGGTGTCGCCCTTGTTCGGTGCCACGCCGAGGTGGCCGGCGGGGTGGGCGTAGGCGCTGCCGGCCAGGGCCGCGTCGATCGCGATACCGCTGCGCTGCTGGTAGAAGAAGTTCAGGCTGTCGGAGCGGAGGCCGTCGTAGAGCGAGGCCGAGATGTCGAACGGGTGGCTGGCCTGACCGTCGACCACCAGGGTGAAGCCGGTGCCGGTGCCGGTGTAGGCGCCGAAGTCCGCGAGGTGGGTGGACTGGCCGGACGCGTGGTCGGCGCCCTGCACCGTGGTGGAGCCCGAGGCGACCTGCGCGCCGGAGGCGTTGCGCAGCTGCCAGGCCAGCGGGGCGGTGGCGGAGCTGATCACGGTGGCCCGCTTGGGGCCGTCGGGCAGGTAGCCGAGCTGGTTGACCCGGACCGGGAAGTCGGCAGCGAGAGCGGTGGAGCCGGCCGAGGCGGCGGAGGCGGCTGCTTGTGCGCTGGCGGCGCTGACGGCGGTGGCGGTGAGGCCGCCGCCGGCCAGGGCGAGAGCCGTGAGCAAGGCGGCCGTGCGGCGTGGCACGACGCGGGCGGGAGTGGCAGGAGGCACGGGTGGGGCCTTCCTCGGTGGGGGAGTGCGCGGGAGGTGGGAGCCACGGATGGGAGCGCTCCCACGCGCCCAATGAAGCCAGCCACGCCAGGGTGGCGTCAAGGAGTCGCGCGCGAAAGGCCAGTGACGCACCGTCAGAACAGTGGCTCAACTCGCCTTCCCGGGGCTGGTGGTGGCCGAGAGTCGCACGGTTCGGTCTGGTGGCGCGCACGGGCCCGAGCCGGCTTTACGGCCACTTTCGGAAATCTTTCGAGTCGTGAAGGAATTTGTGACCGGATTTGGTTCCGCCGGGGGTGGGATGTGCCGGCCGCCGCGTGCCCGGCGCACGGTCCGGTCGGGTCGACGCCCGCTCCGGGACGGTCCGGGCGGCCTCGACGGGCCGGGTCGCGGGGGAGGGGGCGATGGTGGCGGGCCGGCGGCGTGCGGTGCCGCCGGACCTTCGGTGACCTGCGGGGGAGCACGGGTTCCGACGGGCGGGGCAGGCGGGTGGCGGGGCTCGGCCACGGCGCGGCGGGCATTGTCGTCCAACGCGGGATTCGGGCCCCCGGCCGCCTCCACCGTCGAGGCCGATCCTCCGGAAATTGCCCATCGCTTCCTCAACTCGCGTGAGGCGTAGGGACCTTGAAAAGACCCGCGTTCAACTCCTGAATGCTGCACGGGGTCTTGACGCTTCCACACGGCCGTGGATTGATATGCCGTGAACTCAGGGCTCGCCCTGAGGTGCGGAGTGTTTCGACCCCGCCGAGCGGCGAACAGCGCCACCCACCCACCCCTGCTGTTACACCCGCGCCGCTTTCCGCTCGCCTCGAATGGGAGCGCTCCCACAGTCTCCCGCGCACTCCGCCCCCCCTCGGATCTCCTCACCCCACCCGAAAGGAATCCGCAACGTGTCAGGACAGTTGCTCCGCCGGCTCAGGACGGCCACCATGGCCGTCACGCTGAGCGCGGCCTCCCTGGTCCCCATCGCCGGGGCGGTGACCCCGGCGCACGCCGCCGCCAGGGTCGACAACCCGTTCGTCGGCGCCGGCGTCTACGTGAACCCGGACTGGTCCGCGAGGGCCGCCGCCGAGCCTGGCGGTTCGGCCGTGGCCAACCAGCCCACCTCGCTCTGGCTGGACCGGATCGCCGCGATCAACGGCACCACCGGCAAGATGGGCCTGCGGGCCCACCTCAACGAGGCCGTCCGGCAGGCCGCCGGAAAGCCGTACGTCTTCCAGGTCGTGATCTACAACCTGCCCGGTCGCGACTGCGCCGCGCTGGCCTCCAACGGCGAGCTCGGACCGACCGAGATCGACCGCTACAAGACCGAGTACGTCGACCCGATCGCGGCCATCATCGCCGACCCGGCCTACGCCAACCTGCGGATCGTCACCACGATCGAACTCGACTCGCTGCCCAACCTGGTCACCAACGCGGGCGGCACCGCCACCGCCACGCCGGCCTGTGACGTGATGAAGGCCAACGGCAACTACGTGACCGGCGTCGGCTACGCGCTGAACAAGCTGGGCGCGATCCCGAACGTCTACAACTACATCGACGCCGGCCACCACGGCTGGCTGGGCTGGGACTCCAACCTCGGCCCCAGCGTCAACCTGCTCCACCAGGCCGCGACCTCCTCCGGATCCACCGTTGCCAACGTGCAGGGCTTCGTGACCAACACCGCCAACTACTCGGCGCTGAAGGAGCCGTACTTCACGATTGACGACACGGTGAACGGCCAGCCGATCCGGGCCACCTCCAAGTGGGTGGACTGGAACCGGTCGGTGGACGAGCTGGGCTACGCCAAGGCGTTCCGGGAGAAGGCCGTCGAGGCCGGTTTCGACGCCAACGTCGGTATGCTGATCGACACTTCGCGCAACGGCTGGGGCGGCCCGAACCGGCCGACCGGGCCGGGTGCGAAGACCTCGGCCGACACCTACGTGGACGGCGGGCGGATCGACCGGCGCTTCCAGTTGGGCAACTGGTGCAACCAGGCCGGTGCGGGCCTCGGCGAGCGGCCGACCGCCGCCCCCGAGCCGGGCATCGACGCCTACGTGTGGGTGAAGCCCCCGGGCGAGTCGGACGGCGCCAGCCAGTACATCCCGAACGACCAGGGCAAGGGCGCCGACCAGATGTGCGACCCGGCCTACACCGGGAACGTGCGCAACAACTTCAAGATGTCGGGTGCGCTGGGGGGTGCTCCGCTGGCCGGTGAGTGGTTCTCCGCCCAGTTCCGGGAGCTGCTGGCCAACGCCTACCCGCCGGTGAACGGCGGCGGCACCCCGACCGACACCGTCGCGCCGTCCGTCCCGACCGGGCTGGCCGGCACGACCACCGCGACCGGCGCCTCGCTGAGCTGGACCGCCTCCACCGACAACGTCGGGGTGACGGGCTACCAGGTCTTCCGCAACGGCGTGCAGGTCGGCACCTCGACCACCACCTCGTACACGGACAGCGGCCTGACCGCCTCGACCGCCTACAGCTACACGGTCAAGGCCCGGGACGCGGCGGGCAACGTGTCGGCCGCCTCCGCCGCGCTGAGCCTCACCACCCAGGCCGGTGGCGGCGGCAACCCGGGCACCGGGGGCTGCACCGCGACCTACAAGGTGAGCAGTGACTGGGGCTCCGGTTTCAACGCCGACGTCACAGTCACCAACACCGGCACCGCGGCCGTCAATTCCTGGAAGGTCACCTGGACCTGGCCCGGCAGCCAGCAGATCACCAATCTGTGGAACGGCAGCCTGACCCAGAGCGGCGCGTCCGTCTCGGTCGCCAACGCGGGCTACAACGGCAGCCTCGCGGCCGGCGGCAGCACCGCCTTCGGCTTCGGCGCCGGCTACTCGGGCGGCAACACCGCTCCCACCCTGAGCTGCACCGCCACCGGCTGACGGCGGCGCGCTGAGCGCGGCGGCCGACCCCACACGGCAGTGGGGTCGGCCGTCCGGCGTGTCGGTTTCATTTCCATGGTTATTCGATGCCAATTCGATGATTTCAGGGGATTTCTCGGCTCCAATTAATGGACTTGACACTAAATCAATGACCCTGTCAGATTTGGCGAATGTCCAAATCGAAGCGCTTCGACAGTGCCATGAAATCGAGGGGGGCTCGCGTCGCGCTGCTGTTCGGTCCGCTGCGCGACGCGCGGCCACCGCTCCTTGCCGCGCTGGTCGGGCTCCTCGTCGTCCAGGCGGCCCTGCCGGCCGCCACCGCGCTGGCCACCGCGACCCTGGTGTCCAGGGTGCAGAGCAATCCGGGCGCGGACCTCTTCGACGCCACCCTGGTGCCCCTCGGCGCGTTCGGCGCCCTCCTGCTGATCGGGCACGTCATGGGGGCGCTGACCGCGCCGCTGGAGCACCTCGCCGCCATGCGCATCGACGTGGCGCACCGGAGCAGGGTCCTGCGGCTCACCACCATGAGCCCCACCATCGAGGCGCTGGAGACGCCGGAGGTGCAGCGGCTGATCCGCCGCGCCCGCGCCCAACCGGCCAACTGGACCGAGCGCACCCCGGCCGACGGCGCGCTGGGACGCCTGCGCCGCCTCGCCTCGCTGCTCGGCCTGGCCGGCGCCTGCGCGGTGCTGGCGCAGTACGTGTGGTGGGCTGCCCCCGTCGTACTGGTACCCGGAGCGGTCAACCAGTACCTGCGCCACCGCCAGGCGACCGCCTTCACGGACGTGTGGCGCAAGGGCGTCGAGCACGGACGGCACGCCGAGGCCTGGGTGGAGGGCCTCACCGCCGTCGGCCCCAGCATGGAGCTGCGGGTCTTCGGCTTCGGCGAGTGGATGGTCGACCGCGTCCAGCAGCACCTGCGGGCGATGTTCGAGCCCACCTGGGAGATGTCCCGCAAACTGCTGCGCAACGAGTGGAGCCAGTTCCTGCTGATCGGCACCCCGCTGGTCGTCGTGTACCTCGTGGTGAGCCGGGACGCGGCGCGCGGCGCGCTAGGCGTCTCGGCGCTCACCGCGGTGCTGACCGCCTCCTGGTCGCTCGTGCAGTCGCTCGGCTACAGCGAGGACGTCCGCAACATCCGCGCCGCCACCGAGGGCATGCTGGCCTACCACCAACTGCGGGACGTCCTGGGCCCGCAGGCCGCCGAGGCGGAGACCGTCCCGGCGCCCCGCTCCGAACGGCCCGCCGGGCCGGCGCTGGTCGCCTTCGAGGACGTCTCCTTCACCTACCCGGGCACCGAGCGGACCGTGCTGAAGGGCCTGAACCTGGAGATCAGGCCGGGCGAACTGCTGGCCGTGGTGGGACTCAACGGCGCGGGCAAGTCCACCATGATCAAGCTGCTGGCCGGCCTCTACCGGCCCACCGGGGGCCGGATCACGGCCGACGGGACCGACATCGCCGACCTGGGCGCCGCCGGCTGGCGCGAGCACGTCTCGGTCGTCTTCCAGGACTTCGTCAAGTACCGGCTCTCGGCGGCCGACAACGTCGCGCTCGGGAACGCCACCGTGCCCGTCGACCGGGCCGCCCTGGACACCGCCGCGAAGGAGTCGGGCTTCGACGCGGTGCTGGAGCGGCTGCCGGACGGCTGGGACACCCCGCTCTCCCGCACCCGGACCGGCGGGGTCGACCTCTCCGGCGGTCAGTGGCAGCAGGCCGTCCTCGCCCGCGCCTTGTACGCCGTGCACACCGGCGCCGGCCTGCTGGTCCTCGACGAACCCACCGCGCACCTCGACGTGCGCACCGAGTTCGAGGTCTTCAACCGGCTCGCGGAGCACCGCGGCCGGGCCGGCGTGGTGCTGATCTCGCACCGGCTCTCCACCGTCCGCCAGGCCGACCGCATCGTGCTCCTCGACGGCGGGCGGATCACCGAGGCCGGCACCCACGACGAACTCATCGCCCTCGGTGGCCGGTACGCCGGTCTCTTCGCCATCCAGGCCGAGCGGTTCCGGCTCGGCTACGACGACCTCGCGGACGAAAGCGAACTCCGGTGACCCTGAACGCGAAGCAACCCGAAGACCGAGCGACCGCACGGGAGTACGCGGGGCTCGCCCGCGACCTGTTCGCCGTCTCCTACCGCCGCGCGCCGGGGCTGACGGTCGCCGTCCTGCTCACCCAGGCGCTGTCCCTGGTGACGGTCGCCGGCATCGCCCTGACCCTGCGCGCCGCCATCAACGGCGCGATCCGCGGCGACACCGGTGCCGCCGTCGCCGGGGCGGTCGGCGCCGCCCTCGTCTACGCCGCCACCGCCGTCCTCAACGACCTCGGCTTCAACGTCCGGGGCCGGCTCGTCGACAAGGTCGCGGTGTTGGACCTGCCGGCCTCGATCACCCGGGACATCGCCCTGCTGGAGGGTCTGGAGCACGTCGAGCGCAGCGACTTCCTGGACCGGGTGAACATCGTCCTCACCGCCCCCTGGGGCATCGTCAACGGCTTCTGGTCGGCGGTCACCGCCGTCTTCGGCGTGCTCCAACTCGGGGTGTCACTCCTGCTGTTGGGCACGGTGAGCCCCTGGCTGACGCTGCTGCTCCTGTTCGCCGCCGCCCCGCTCTGGTTCGACCGGCAGGGCCAGCGCCACGCCACCCGGGCGGAGACCGAGACGGCGGAGGCGACGCGTCTCCAGCGGCATCTCTTCGACACCGCGTCGGAGGCGGCGGCCGCCAAGGAGATCCGGGTCGCCGGCTCCGGCGCCGAGCTGGTCCGCCGCCACGCCGCCCTCTGGGAGGAGGCCGCCGCCGTCCGGTTCCGGGCGCAACTGCGCGCCGCCGCCTGGCAGGTGAGCGGCTGGACGCTCTTCACCGCCGGCTTCGTGGCCGCCCTGGCCGTCGTCATCCACCGCACCGCGAGCGGACACGGCTCACCCGGCGACGTCGTCCTCGCCATCACCGTCGCGTCCACCCTGCGCGGTTCGGTCGAGGCCGCCGTCGGCCGCACGACGGAGTCGGTGGCCGCCCAGCGCCTCGTCGAGCCCTACCTCTGGCTTCAGCGCTTCGTCGCCGAACGGCGCACCGACGGCTCCGGCGGGCTCGCGACGCCGGCCCGGCTCACCGAGGGCATCGCCTTCGAGAAGGTCGGCTACCGGTATCCCGGGACCGACCGGTTCGCCCTGGAGGAGCTGAGCTTCACCATCCCGGCCGGGTCGGTCGTCGCGGTCGTCGGCGAGTACGGCTCCGGCAAGACCACCCTGGTCAAGCTGCTCAACCGGTTCTACCGGCCGGACTCGGGCCGGATCAGCGTCGACGGGGTGGACCTCGCCGACTACGACGGCGCCGGCTGGCACGCCCGCACCAGCGCCGCGTTCCAGGACTTCGGGCGCTACCACACCGTCTTCTCCGAGACCGTCGGCCTGGGCGACCTGCCGCACCTCGACGACCGCGAGCGCATCACCGAGGCCGTGCGCGAGGCCGAGGCCACCGGCTTCGTCGACCTCCTGCCGCAGGGCCTGGACACCCGGCTCGGCCGCGCCCTGGGCGGTGTGGACCTCTCCGAGGGGCAGTGGCAGAAGACCGCCCTGGCACGGGCGACCATGCGCCGCGAGCCGCTGCTGTTCGTCCTGGACGAGCCCACGGCCTCCCTGGACGCCCCCAGCGAACAGGAGATCTTCCAGCGTCAGATGGCCCGGGCCCGCGAGCTGGCGGAACGCACCGGGGCGATCACGGTCATCGTCTCGCACCGCTTCTCGACCGTCACCGGCGCCGACCTGATCCTGGTGCTGGACCGGGGGCGCCTGGAGGACATCGGCTCGCACCAGGAACTCCTGGCCCGAGGGGGCCGCTACGCCGAGCTCTACGGCATCCAGGCGACGGCCTACGCCGAATCCTGAGCCGCTTGATTCTGAGCCTTTGCGGTGCAGGTCTGCGGAAAGGGAGGAACCCCGGCCGGGGTGGGAACGGTCGGGGTTCCTCGGTTCGATGGGTGGTCGGTCAGCGGGTGGGGCTACCGGCGCCGTGGAGCGGTCGTCCACGGGCCGGCTGGCAGCACTCGGTCGCGATCACCGGGGGTCGGGCGGGTCAGCGCTGGAGGGTGAGCAGGCCCGGCCGCCAGGGCAGCTGGTCGTAGGGGCCGCCGGCGTTGGGGTTCTTGCCCTGGTAGAGCAGCTGCAGGTTGCAGGGGTCGATGGTCATGGTCTGGTCGGGGTTGCTGCGGACCAGGTCACCGTGGCTGATGTCGTTGGTCCAGTTGGCGCCGCTGTTGGCCTTGCCGGCGAAGGGCCGGCTCTCGGTGGCGGCCTGCGGGGTCCAGTTGCCGTTCAGGCTGGTGGCGGTGAAGGAGCGGAAGTAGCGGCCGCCGGAGCCCTGGGCCTCGACGATCATGAGGTACTGGTTCTGGTCCTTGACCTTGTAGACCTGCGGCGCCTCGAAGAGGTTGGCCACGGTGTCGGTCATGATCGTGGTGTACGAGGAGCCGAAGCTGCTCGGGAAGTTCCCGATCGGCATGCTCGCCCGGTAGATGTTGCCGTTGTCACCGGCGAAGAACAGGTACATGTTCTGGCCGTCGGCGATCAGGGTCTGGTCGATCGGGCCGGTACCGGAGTTGGGGATGCTGCCGGTGAACAGCGGCTGCGGCGCGGACCAGCCGTTGGGGTTGGTCGGGTCGCTGGAGGTGCGGTAGATGAAGGGCCACTGGCCCCACTGGTAGGCCAGCACCCAGATGTTCTTGGGCGCGAAGTAGAACAGGGTGGGCGCCACCGCGGCCTGGTTCATCCCGCTCTGCCCGGTCGACGCCATGTCCGACCAGTTGGTGAAGGGGTTGAACATCATCGAGCCGTACGAGGATCCCGACACGTTCGACGCGTAGACCAGGTGCTTGCCGTTGTACACGACATCGGTGAAGTCCTTCACCGAGACCCACCCGTTCGCCGGGTTGGCCAGCGAACCCGTGGAGGACCACTTGTAGGTCGACGGGAGGGCGCAGGTGCCGGGGTTCGGGTTCGACGACAGGCCGGACCACTTCTGGTTGCTGTTCTGGTTGCACGTCCAGATCTGCACCGCCGAGCCGTTGGCTGTGGCGGCGCCCGAGACGTCCAGGCACAGCCCGGACTCGACGCCGACGATCGTGCCGTCGGAGTTGACCCGCCACTGCTGGTTGGCGCCGCCGGTGCAGCTCCAGATCTGCACCCGGGTACCGGCCGTGGTGGCGTGGTTCGGGACGTCCAGACACTTGTTGCCGTACACGGTCAGCTGGTTGTCGTTCGTCAGCGTCCACTGCTGGTTGCTGCCGGTCCCGCAGTCGTAGATCTGCAGCTGCGCGCCGTCGGTCTGGCTGACGTTCACCACATCGAGGCAGCGCCCCGAACCCGTGCCGCGCAGCGTGCCGGTGCCGGCCGCCTGGGCCGGGCCGGCGACGAGCAGTGCCGCCAGCACGGCCACGGCCGCGAGTACGGCGGTGAGCAGCGCGGACACGTGTCCGCGACTGGAACTTCGCATGCGCATGGAGACCTCCGTTGGGTGGATGGAGCTGTCACATGGGGTTTGTTAGCGCTAACAAAACTGCGAGCGCCAACCTTCGCGCGCCCCTTGAGCGCACGCGTTCGGACGCGGCCACGTCCCGGTGGCCGCTGTGGGCCGGTGCGTCGGTCAGCTCATGCGGCAGGAGCCGTGCTGCAGGAGCCGTTCAGCTCGTGCTGCAGGAGACCGTCGGCCAGGTGGTGCTGCCGTTCTTCATGATGGTCATGCCCCAGTTGTTGCCCGCGCCGTTGGGGGTCGCGACGAGGGTCTGGGCGTCGGGGTACGAGGTGTTGACGTTCCAGGTCGAGCCGACCTTCTCCGGGGCGGGGACCTTCACGGTCACCTTCCAGGCGCTCGATCCGGTGACCGAGACGTTCAGGTTGTAGCGGTCGCTCCACGAGTCGCCGGCGGAGAGCGTCGCGGTGCAGCCGCCGCCGCCACCGCCACCGGTGGTGCCCAGCGTGATGTTGGAGCTGCCGCTGCTCTGGTAGCCCTCGGTGGCCATGATCTCGTAGTTCATGGTGCCGAGGTTCATGCCGGACCTCGCCCAGGCGTCGAAGTGGTTGCCGACGGTGATGGTTCCGCCGGTCCGCTTGTCGACCCGGACGCTCCAGTACTGGTTGAAGGTCTTGATGCCCTCGATGGAGGGGGCGTTGTAGCGCGTCGTCTCGTAGATCTCGTAGGTGCCGCCGTCGGTCGTGACGGTGCCCTTGTACCGGCCGGTGGGCTTGTAGGAGCCGTAGTTCTCGACGACGTAGTACTCGACGAGCGGGTTGGTGGTCCAGCCGTAGAGCGCCAGGTAGGCGTTGCCGTTGGTGCTCCACGAACCCGAGTAGGACACCGGGTTGCGGGAGCCGGTGCGCCAGCCCTTGCCCGAGACGAAGTTGCCGGCGTTGCTCCATGAAGTGCTGTAGTTCGAGCCGCCGTTCATGGTCATCGAGGCCGCGCCGGTGCCCTCGGTCCAGAACGAGTAGAAGTACCCGCCGTCGGTGCCGGTCTGGTTGGTGGTCACGGTCGCGGCCTCGGCGGTACCGGGCAGGAGCAGGACGGCCGCGAAGGCCGGTGCGAGGACGCGCGTCATGCCGAGGACCCGGGAGGCGCGGCCGGTCCTGCGGTTCCTGGGGAGGGAGGAGTTCACGATGGTGATCCGTCCTGCTGATGGGGGGTGTGGGGGTGGCGGCAGCCCCGCGTCATCGCCGGCCGTGAAAGGGGGCGGCCGGACGGCGTCGCGAGGCGGCGCGCGGATCGACTCGTCGTCAACACCGGCGGTGCCGAGCCCGGTTGGTGAACACGGCCCGGATCCAAGGCCGTTCGGACTTGTCGACGGCGACAGTGTTGGCCTGCACCCAACAGGCTGTCAACACTTTCGACAGGAACAGCGACAGATTCGCTCGCCCCTGAGTTCCCCCCTGCCGGTGAACGGGCTGTTCAGACGGCCGAAACTCGACGGCACTCCGGAGGGCTTGACCATAACCTTGCCGATTCCCCGACGATCCCCCCTCGGCGAGGGCGAAACTTTCGCCAAAGCGGCGGCGAAAGTTTCGCCGAGGCCCGTGCCGCGCTCCAGGTGCCCCCGCCGGGTCGGTGCACCGACGCGGACGGTCAACTCGCCAGCGGGAACTCGCACCAGACGTTCTTGCCGCTGCCGAGCGGCTCCACGCCCCAGCTCCCGCTGAGGGCGTCCACCAGCAGCAGGCCGCGGCCGGAGGTGGCGGTCTCGCCGGGCGTCCGGCGGCGCGGCAGGACGCTGGAGCGGTCCTGGACCTCCAGGCGGACGCACGGGGTGGTCCCGGCCCGCAGTTCGATGGTGAGCAGCGCGCCCCCGTCGGTGTGGACCAGGGCGTTGGTGACCAGCTCGTCCGCGGTGAGTTCGATGTCGGACACGAGGTCGGCCGCACCCCACGCGGCCAGCGCCTGGCGGAGCATGGCCCGGGTCTCCGCCAGCCCCTCCGGATCGGCCTGGTGGACGTGCTGGGTCATCTGCCGGGTGGTGTGGGTGCCGGGTACCGCCGTGCGGTGCAGGAGCAGGAGCGCCACGTCGTCGCTGCTGCCGAGGCGGCTCGGGTGGCCGCCGCAGAGGTGGTCGGCGAGCGCCTCGGTGTCGAGCGGGCCGGCGCGCATGTCGGCGGCGAGGGCTTCGAGGCCGTCCGCGATGTCCCGACCGGGGTGTTCGACCATCCCGTCGGTGCACAGCAGCAGGGTGTCCGCGGGGCCGAGGTCGAGCCGGGTCTCGGGGTAGTCGTCCTGGCCGAACACCGTGGCCACGCCGAGCGGCAGGCCGCCGCGGACGGCGATCCAGCCGGTCCGGCCGGTGCCGCGCCGGACGAGCGGTTCGAGGTGGCCGGCCCGCACCAGGCGCAGGGTGCCGGTCTCCAGGTCGGCGTCGACGTAGAGGCAGGTGGCGGACCGCTCGGTGTCGAGCTCGGCGAGGAACCCGGAGGCGCGGGCCATGACCGTGGCGGGCGTGTGCCCCTCGGTGGCGTAGGCCCGCAGGGCGATCCTCAACTGGCCCATGATGGCGGCCGCGTGGCTGTCGTGCCCCTCCACGTCGCCGACCACCAGGCCCACCCGCCGGCCCGGCAGGGGGATGACGTCGTACCAGTCCCCGCCCACCTCGCGTCCGCTGCGACTGGCGCGGTAGCGGACGGCCACCTCGCCGCCGTTGATCTCGGGGATGCGGCGCGGCAGCATGGTGGTCTGGAGCGTGGTCGCGAACTCGCGCTCCTGGTCGAAGAGCATGGCGCGTTGCAGGGACTGCGCGACCGCGCTGCTGAGCGCGATGCAGATGTTCCGGTCCTCGGTGCTGAAGTGGTGCCGGTCCCGGTAGAACAGGCCCAGCGCGCCGATCGAGCGGCCCTGGGCGGCCAGCGGCAGGAAGGCCGCCGCCTCGACCCGCATCTCCTCGACGTAGGGCAGCAGGCGGGGGTAGCGGCTGGTGAGCTCCTCCCTGGTGCTGACGAACCGCGCGCGCCGGGTGAGCGCGGCCTCGGACAGCGGGAGCCCGTCCTCCAGGTAGGTCAGCGAGAGGTCGTCCCGGGCCCTGAGCTCCGCCGACGGCTGCTCGGTCACGGCGACGAGGCGCATGACGCCCCCGTCCACCAGCCCGAGGGCGAGCCCGTCCGCCCCGAAGCGTCGCAGCCCCTCGCTGTCGGTGAGCACGTTGGTCACGTCGCCTACGGTGACGGCGCGGGCGAGGGCCTCGGTGGTGGCGCGTACGGAGTCGGTCTGGCGGCGCCGGTCGGCGGCGAGGGTGCGCATCCCCTCGGCGTGGGCCAGCTCCTCCTCGGCGTTGCGGACGATGCCGACGATCCGGTACGGGTGCCCCTGCGGGTCGCGCAGGACGCGCCCCTGGGTGTGGGCCCAGCGCAGCGTCCCGTCGCGGCAGACCAGGCGGAAGTAGGCCGCGAAGGTCAGGTGTCCCTCCTGCAGCGCGAGCGACACGGCCCGGTCGAGCCGTTCACTGTCCGTCGGCACCGCGCGCGCGGAGAGTGACTCGGGCCTCCCGTCGAACTCGTCGGCCCGGAGGTCGAACACTTCCAGGCCCACGTCGTCGAGGTGGTAGGTGCCCCGGTCGAGGTCCCAGTCGAAGCTGCCCATGCCGTTGAGCGCCAGCCGGTCGTTGGCCGCGGTCGGCTCGCTGCCACCGGGAGGGTCCGACGGCGGCGGGGCGGCACGGACGTACACGGCGCGGGTGATTCCGGGGCCGTGGCCGCCCGGAGGCCTGGACGTGTTCGCCATGGCGGGGCTCCCGTCCGATCGATGGCCCGCCGCCGGATCGTCCGCGACCGGATCGTCCGCGACCGGCTTGCCGCCGTCGCGCGGTCGCGGAGAGTGGCGTGCACGTGCGACACGGAGGCGCCCGAGTGCTCCGCCGCACGCGCCGGGACCTTTCCTGGAACGCCTGGTCAGTCTATCCACGGGTCGACGGCTCGGCATCGACGCGCGGGCAGTGCCCCAGGCGGGGGCCCGCCCCGTTCAGGACTGGGGCGAGGACGGGCTGAGCGCCCCGGGGCGGGCCCGGCGCTGCTCCGTGATCCGGGTGAGCGTCTCCAGCGGCCGGGTGAGCACCTCGGAGAACGCCAGCTCGGCCGCGCCGATCAGGACGGCGTCACCGCCGAGCTCGCTGACCCGCAAGCGCAGGTTCTCCCGCACCGCCGCCAGCGCGTTGGTGTTGATCCGGCTGCGCACCTGGGCGGCGGATCCGAGGAAGACGTCCCGCAGGGTGCCGCCGAGGACGACCAGGTCCGGGTTGAGGAGGTTGACGAGGTTCGCGATACCGATGCCGAGCCAGTCGCCGACGCGGTGCAGGGCCGCCCGCGCGGTGACGTCCCCGTGGTCGGCGGCGACGACCACCGACCGTACGGCTTCGGCCCCGAGGTGCTGGCCGTCCCGGCCGGCGGCCTCCAGGAGGGCGCGCTCACCCGCCTCGGCCTCCAGGCAGCCGTGGGCGCCGCAGCCGCACGGCCGGCCCTGGTACGGGTTGACGGTCATGTGGCCGATCTCGCCGGCGTAGCCGCGCTCGCCGTGCAGGAGTTCACCGTCGGTGATGACGCCGGCGCCGATCCCGGTCTCGCCGTGCAGGTAGACGAGGTTCTGGCTGCCGCGGCCGATGCCGCGCCGGTGCTCGGCGAGCGCGCCGAGGTTGGCCTCGTTCGCGACGAGGACCGGGAGGTTCAGGCGGAGCCGGTCGGCGAAGGCGCCGGCGAAGTCGACGTCCTTCCAGCCCATGTTGGGGGTGAGGGTGACCAGCCCGTCGGGCTGGCGGACGATGCCGCGCACCGCGACGCCGACGCCGACGCACCAGCTGCCGGCCGGTGCGCGGGCGAGCATCTCGTGGGCGAATTCCGCCAGGATCGCGGCCACCCGCGCGGGGTCCTGCGGATGCCCGGCGGGCCAGGGGCACTCGCGCCGGTCCAGGAACACGCCGCCGAGCCCGATCAGGGCCGCCGCCAGGCGCTCCACGCCGAGGTCCACCGCCAGGACGTGCACGCGGGTGGACTCCGGCTTGACGACCAGCGAGGGCCGCCCGGCCCGGCCGGTCTCCTGCGGCAGCTCCTCGCGGACCAGGCCCGCCGCCGACAGGTCGCCGACCAGGCCCAGGATGGTGCTGCGGTTGAGGCCGAGCCGGGTCGCCAGGACGGCTCGCGAGGTGGGCCCGTCGAAGTGGACGTGGCGCAGCAGGATGCCCAGGTTGTGCTGGCGGACCTCTTCCTGGGAAGGACCGGCTTTCATGGCTGGCGACTCTCATCGTTGGGCTGAGCGGCGGCGGGACAAGGCGTCCACACCGGCGGCCACCAGCAGAACCGATCCCGTGACAGCGTACTTGACGCCCGAGGAGTACCCCATCAGGCCCATGCCGTTCTGGATCACCGCGACGACCAGGCCGCCGAGCACGGCGTCGACGACGCGTCCGCGTCCGCCGAACAGGCTGGTGCCGCCGATGACGGCGCTGCCGACGGCGAGCAACAGGACGTTGCTGCCACCGGTGTTGGGGTCCACGGAGTTGCCCCGGGAGGCGGCGATGATGCCGCCGACGGCCGCCAGGCAGGAGCAGATGACGAAGGCGGCGATGCGGATGAAGGCGACGTTGATGCCGGCCCGGCGGGCGGCTTCGGGGCTGCCGCCCACGGCGTAGATGTGCAGGCCGAAGCCGGTCCGCTGGAGGGCGAAGGTCCCGAGCAGGAGGAGGGCCCCGATCACGGGCACGACGAGCGGCACCCCCTTGAGGGAGCTGACGATGACGTTGCGGCTGCGCTCCTGGTTGAGCAGGTACACGGCGGTGCCGCCGAGCGCGACGACGGCGCCGGTCCGGACGGCGAGGAGCGCCACCGGGGTGCCGGCGAGGCCCCGGGCGCGCCGGTCGCGGCTGCGGCGCAGCTGCAGGGCGGCGTACCCGGCGACGCAGCCGGCCAGCAGGACCCAGCCGAGCACGGGGCTGAGGTTGTCGTTCGCGATGGCCAGGATGGTCGGGTCCTTGACGGAGACGTTGGTGCCCTCCTTCAGCAGGATCAGGACGACGCCCTGGAAGCCGAGGAACGCGGCCAGTGTCACCACGAAGGAGGGGATGCCGACCTTGGCGACGAGTGTGCCGATGAGCAGGCCGATGACCGCGCCGGTCAGCATGGCGGCGGCCACCGCGGCGTACCAGGGCCAGCCGTGGTTGGTCAGCAGGATGGCCAGGACCGCGGCGCAGACCCCGCTGGCGTAGCCGGCCGACAGGTCGATCTCGCCGAGGAGCAGGACGAAGACCAGTCCCATCGCGATGGCGATGCTGCCCGCGCTCTGGGTGAGCAGGTTGGCGAAGTTCAGGTTGGAGAGGAAGACCGGGCGCAGGACGGCGAAGAACACGCAGAGGACGAGCAGGCCGGCGACGGCGGGAAGGGCGCCGAGCTCGCCGGCGCGGATCTGTTCGAGGTACCGGCGGCCGACCTCGCCCAGGCCTCCGGCCTGGGGCCGGCCTTCCCCGGCGTCGGTGGGCGGGTTCGGTCCCTCGGGCTTCCGGGGGGCGAGGGCGGCGGTCATACGGCGGCTCCCTTGGGTGCGGTCTGAGGGCCCAGGTTGCCGCTGCGGCCCGAGGTGATCAGTTCGACGACTTGGGCGTGCGTCACGTCGGTGGCCTTGACCTGGGCGGCCATCCGCCCGAGGTAGAGCGCGGCGATCCGGTCGGAGACCGCGAAGACGTCGTTCATGTTGTGGGAGATGAGCACGACGGCCAGGCCGTTGTCGGCCAGCCGGCGGACGAGTTCCAGGACCTGCGCGGTCTGGGCGACGCCCAGGGCCGCGGTGGGCTCGTCGAGGACCACGAGCTTGCTGTTCCACAGCACGGCCTTGGCGATGGCGACGGTCTGGCGCTGGCCGCCGGAGAGGCTGGAGACCTTCTGGCGAAGGGACTTGACCGTGCGCACGGAGAGGCTGCGGAGCGTCGCGGCGGCCATCTCCTCCATGGTCGAGTCGTCGAGCACCAGGCCGCGGCGCTTCTCCCGGCCCAGGAACATGTTCTGCACGATGTCGAGGTTGTCGCAGAGCGCGAGGTCCTGGTAGACGATCTCCACGCCGAGCGCGGCGGCGTCGCGCGGGCTGTGCACCTGGACCGGCCGGCCTTCGAAGAGGTAGTCGCCCGCGTCGATGGGGTGGATCCCGCCGACGCACTTGACCAGCGTCGACTTGCCCGCGCCGTTGTCGCCGACGAGCGCGGTGACCTCCCCCGCGTAGGCGCTGAGCGCGACGTCGTGCAGGACCTGTACGGGACCGAAGCTCTTGTCGATCCCGCGCAGCTCGAGAGTCGGTGTCTCTGTCATGGGTGAGGCTCCTGGGGATTGGCGGGGTGGGCCCCGGCCGCCGGGGGGTCTCCGGAGGACCGGGGCGGTCTCCGGCGGCCGGGGCCACTGGTACGGCTGAGCCCTCGCGCTACTTGATGCCGGCTACTTGATGCCGGCCTGCGCGCACAGCGCTTCGTAGTCGGGGGTGCACAGCTGCGCCTTGGTGACGTAGCCGTCGGCGATGACGCTCTGGATGTCGTTCTTGAAGATGGCCTGGGGGGTCAGCAGCACCGACGGGACGTCACGGTTGCCCGTCGGGTCGTGTTCGGTGGCGGTGGTCTCGCCCTTCTTGCCGTTGGCCAGCGCGACCGCGAGGGCCGACACCGCGTCGGCCTCCTTCTTCACCGCCTTGTAGACGGTCATGCACTGGTCGCCGGAGAGGATGTTCTGCAGGCCCTCCAGCGAGGCGTCCTGGCCGGTGATCGGCACCTGCCCGTTGCGGTGGTTCTTGCGGAGCACGGCGATGGCCGAGGTGGCCAGGGTGTCGTTGGCGGCGAGCACCCCGGCGATGTTCGGCTGGCTGGTGTACATCTGCTCGAAGATGGTCTGCGCCTGGGGGCCCTCCCAGTTGGGCACCGACTGGTTGGGGCCCTTGGTGTACTCCCCGGAGGCGAACAGCGGGTCCAGCACGCTGTTGTAGCCCTTGGCGAACAGGGTGGCGTTGTTGTCCGTCGGCGAGCCGTTGAGCTCGGCGACGACGGGGTTCTTGGCGCCCGCCTCGCTCAGACACTTCGTCAGGCCCTGCCCCTGGAGCTTGCCGACCTGGACGTTGTCGAAGCTGACGTAGTACTGGGCGGAGCCGCCGAGGGTGAGCCGGTCGTAGTCGATGGTGGCCACGCCCTGGGACTTGGCCTTGTCGAGGACGGCCTTGCCGGTGCCGCTGTCGAGGTTGACGATGATCAGCACGTTCACGCCGTTGGTGATCATCTGGTCGGCGATCGTCTGGAACGCCTGCTTGTCGGCCTCGGCGTTCTGGATGTCGTAGTCCACACCGGCGGCCTTGAAGGCCGCCGCGAGGTACGGCCGGTCCGCGCCCTCCCAGCGGACGGAGGACTTGCTGTCCGGCAGGATCACGCCGATCTTCGGCTTCTTGCCACCCGCCGAGCCGGCCCCCGAGCCGGAGTCGGAGGAGGAAGAGGAGGAGCAGGCGGTGACCGTGGTGAGCAGGGCCGCTGAGGCGGCGGCGGTGACGAACAGGAGCCCCTTGCGCATGGACAGGGTCCTTTCGAGGCGTGTCCGAGCTGTGCCGGACGTGCGGGGTCTGACTGATGAAGGGTGGGGACGGGCACGAACACGAAGCGGGGGAAAGCAGCCGGCCCGCTGTTTGTTGCCCGCGACAACATACGTCCTGCGATGAGGTCCGCCAAGCCCCTGTGCCGACCCGTGTGGGTAACGATCGAGTCACCGCCGCTGGGCAGGCGGCTCCTCGCCGACGGCGCTCCGGGTGCGGCCGACCGGCCGGTCAACTCCGGAGCCGCGCACGGGAATCGGCTCGCGGATCATCCCCCGCGAGGCCGCCGCGCTCACGCACTTCTTCCCGGTGATCACACCCTGGACCGCACCGGAGACGGCGAAGTACGGTGGGCGGCGCCGCTGGAAGCCCGCCCCGAACGCCTCGGAACCGATCTCCGAAGGCCGCCTTCGCGCGCGGCACCGCAGCTGACCAACGCTCAAAAGCCCGTAGCGCCACGAACGCGACGGGCTCGGTTCCGGTGTGATGGCGAGTTCGCGAGGGGGATCGGCGATGACGTCGACGGGCACGTTCGGGATGGACCTGGTCCACCGGGTCTTCGAGGAACAGGCGAGACGGACTCCGGACGACACCGCCGTGGTGGCGGGGTCGGTCCGGACGGCGTACGCGGAACTCGACCGCAGGGCCGCCGCCGTGGCCCGCGAGCTGCGCCGCCGGGGGGTCGGCCGGGGTTCGCTGGTGGGGGTCTGCCTGGAGCGCGACGAGTGGCTGGTCCCCGCGCTGTTGGGGGTCTGGAAGGCGGGCGCGGCCTACGTGCCGCTGGATCCGGCGTACCCGGCGGAGCGCCTGGAGCTCATCGCCGAGGACGCCGGGATCGCCCACCTGGTCACCTCGGCGGCCGTCCTGGAGCGCCGGGGCGACGCGCTCCGGGCCGCCGGCGTCGACCTGCTGCTCGTCGACGCGGTCGGCCCGGGCGCCGAGGACCTTGACAGTGCCGGTGAGCCGACGGACGCCGCGTACGTGATGTACACCTCGGGCTCGACCGGCCGGCCCAAGGGCGTGGTGGTCGAGCACCGCAACGTGACGGCCCTGCTCGGGTGGGAGTCCTCCGTCTACTCGGCCGGCGAACTGCGCGGGATGCTGGCCGCGACCTCGGTCTGCTTCGACCCGTCGGTGACCCAGCTGTTCCTGCCGCTGCTCCGCGGCGGGACGGTGATCCTGGCCGAGAACCTGCTCGCACTGCCCGCCCTTCCCGCGCGCGACCAGGTCACGATGGTCTACGGGACGCCGTCCGCGCTGGCCGCGCTGGTGCGAGAGCCGCTGCCGCCGGGTGTGCGCACCGTCCGCGCGGGCGGCGAAGCGCTCACCCGGGCCCTGGCGGACCGGATCTACGCCAACGCGGCCGTCCGGCGGGTCGTCCAGAGCTACGGCCCGACCGAGTGCACCGTGAGCTGCGTGACGCACGAGGTGCCGAGAGTCGGACGGGAGGAGCCGCCGATCGGCTCGCCGTACGCCGGGAGCGGGCTCTCGATACGCGACGGCGCCGGCCACCCGCTCGGCGACGGCGAGGTCGGGGAACTCTGGGTCTCCGGCCCGCTGGTCAGCCGGGGCTACCTGGCCAGACCGGAGCTGACGGCCGAACGGTTCGTCACGGACCCGGCCGGCGTCCGGCACTACCGGACCGGCGACCTCGTCCGGCGGGCCGACGGCCGCTTCCACTTCGCCGGGCGGATCGACGACCAGGTGAAGGTCCGCGGCTTCCGGATCGAGCTGGGCGAGGTCCAGGCGACGCTCGCGGCGCATCCGGCCGTCCGGCACGCCGTGGCGCTGGCGCCGGCCGACGCCGACGGCACCCGGCGGCTGACGGCCTACGCGGAGTCGGCCGACCGGACGCTCACCGAGTCGCGGCTCCGGGCCTGGCTGCGGGACAGGCTGCCGGACCACCTGGTCCCCTCGCGGATCGCCGTCCTGGAGCGCCTGCCCGTCGGTCCGACCGGCAAGGCCGATCGCGCCGCGCTGGCCGCCGTGGAGTTCGGCCGCGGGGTCGACACCGAGTACGCCGCCCCGCGCACGGACACCGAGCGGCGGATCGCGGAGACCGTCGCCGGCGTCCTCGGTCTGGCGGAGGTCGGCGTCCACGACGAGTTCGGGGCGCTCGGCGGCCACTCCCTGGCGGCCGCTCGCGTCTGCGCCCTCCTGGGCCGCGAGTTCGGGACGGCCGTCCCGCTGACGGCCTTCCTCGCCGCGCCCACCGTCGCCGGGCTCGCCGCGCTGGTGCAGGCGCGGTCGGCCGAGGGCTCGGGCAGCGTGCCGGAGCCCGCGTTGGTCCGGCACGCCGGGCGGGACAGCTACCCGCTGACCTCCGCGCAGCAGGGGATGTGGCTGCTGCGGCAGGTCGGTTCCGCCGAGCGCGGCACCACGATCGCCTTCCGGCTGCGCCTGCGCGGACTGCCGAGCACGGCGCGGCTGCGGGCCGCGTTGGACGCGGTGGTCGAGCGGCACGAGGTGTTGCGCAGCGTCGTGGTGGACGGCGTGGGAGTGGACGGCACCGGTCGGGGAGTCGACGATGCACCGGTCGCGCTGGTCCGCCCGCCGGCCCCGGTGCCGTTCGAGGAGCACGATCTCAGGGGAGCGCCCGAGGCGGAGCGGGTGCGCCGGGCCGCCGAGCTGACGCGCTCGGCCGCGGGCCGCGCGTTCGACCTCGCCACCGAGACACCGCTGCTCAGGGCCACCCTGCTCCGGCTCGACGAGGACGACGCGGAACTGGTCGTCGTCACCGACCACGTGGCGTTCGACGGCTGGTCGATCGGCGTCCTGATGTCGGAGCTGGTCAGCGGGTCGGGACTCGTGCCGTCGCCGCTGCCGCCCGTTCAGGTCGGCGACATCGCGCTGCACGAGCGCGCGTGGGCCGCCAGGCCCGACCGGGTCGAGGAACTGCGAGCCTTCTGGGCCCGGGAACTGGCGGACGCCGTCCCGCCGCTGGACCTCGTCCAAGCCGCGCCCACAGCGCCCTCCAAGTCGGTCGGTGAGCGGTTCACCCGCCCCCTGGACGCCGAGACGGCGGCCATGCTGCGCACGCTCGCGGAGGACTGCGGCTCCACCCCGTTCTCGACCTTCCTGACCGCGCTCGGTGTGCTGGTCGCCGGCCTCACCGGCCGGTCCGAGGTCGTCCTGGGAGCCGCCGTGGCGCACCGGGCGCACCCCGAGCTGGAGGCGGTCATCGGGCCACTGGTCGGCATCCTGCCGATCAGGCTGAGGCTGGCGGAGGGACTCTCCTTCCGGAGCGCCGTCGGCCGCGCCGCCGCCGCGACCGCCCGCGCCATGGACCATCCGGAGTTCACCGTGCAGGAGGCCTTCGAGGCGGCCGGCATCGAACACCCCCGGGGAACGATGGGCACCCCGGTCGTGCTCTCGTTCCAGCCCGCCGGCCTCCCGGTGGCCGTGGAGCACGACGGCGTCCGGCTGGAACTGCTCGGCGAGGCGACCGGCGGCGGGACGCAGGCGGCGCTGACCGTGTTCGTCAACGAGACGGTGCACGGGCCCGAGCTTCAACTCGACTACGACGTGGACCGGTTCGGCCCGGCCGAGGCGGAGGCGTTCGCCGACCGGTTGCTCCGCGTTCTGCGGGCGGCGGCGGCCGATCCGGACCTGCCGCTGTCGGCCGTCGAGCTGGTGAGCGGAGCGGAGAAGGCCGCGCTGCTCGCCGCCGGCACCGGAGTCCCGCTGCCCGCCGGCGGTCCGCGGACGGTGGTGGCGGCCGTTCTCGAACAGGCCGCCCGGCGGCCGACCTCGGTGGCCGTCGCCGACGCGGCCGGCGAGCTCAGCTACGCGGAACTGGCCGAATGGTCCCGGCGAGTGGCGGCGGCGCTGTCTACGACGAGAGCGGCGGGACCCACGGCGGGATTCACCGTGGGGGTCTGCCTTCCCCGCGACCGGTACCTGCCCGCCGCCCTGCTCGGCGTCCTGCGAGCCGGCGCGGCCTACGTCCCGCTGGAACCGGACCAGCCCACCGAACGGCTGCGCGATCAACTCGCCGACTCCGGGGCGACCGTCGTCATCGCCGCCACGGAGACCCTCGCGCTGGCCGGAGAGCTGGGCGAATCGGCGGGCGTCCGCGTCCTCGACCTGGGTAGTCTGACGGACCCCGGACCCACGGGCCTGCCCGTGGTGGCACCCGCGGATCTCGCCTACGTGCTGTACACCTCCGGTTCGACCGGCCGCCCCAAGGGCGTGGAGGTGACGCACGCGAACCTGGCGGCCTTCGTGGCCGCGATGCGGATCACGCCGGGCGTCCGACCCGACGACGTGATGCTGGGCCTCACCTCATCGGCCTTCGACGTGTTCGGGTTCGAACTCTGGGTCAGTCTGGCCTGCGGGCTCCGGCTGGCGATGCTGGACCGCGAGGCCGCGGTGGACGGGTACGCCGTCGCGCGGTTCATCGACCGGTCCGGGGTGACGTTGATGACCGCGACGCCCACCACCCTCCGGATGCTGGTCGCCGCCCAGTGGTCGGGACCGGAGGTGCGCGTCGTCAGCATCGGCGAGCTGCTGGACCCCGTGCTGGCCCGCGAACTCCTGGCGCGGACCGGCGAGTTGTGGAACGCCTACGGGCCCACCGAGAGCACGGTGTACTCGACCATGGCGCGGGTGGCGGCGCCCGTCGGCGAGGCGGTGCCGATCGGCCGCCCCTTGGCCGGCGAGCGGGCCTACGTGCTGGACGCCATGGGCCGGCTGGTGCCGCCGGGAGTCGCCGGCGAGCTGTGGATCGGCGGTGCGGGCGTCGCCCGGGGCTATCGCGACCGGCCCGACGCGACCGCGGCGGCGTTCACCGCGGATCCGTTCGCACCGGGCGAGCGGCGGTACCGGACCGGTGATCTGGCCCGATGGCGGCCGGACTACACCCTCGACTTCCTGGGCCGCCGCGACCAGCAGGTGAAGCTGCGCGGCCACCGGATCGAACTCGGCGAGATCGAGACCGCTCTGCGTACGGAGCCGGTGGTCGTGGACGCGGCCGTGGTGGTGCTCGGCGACGGAGCCGACGCCCACCTGGTCGGCTACCTCGCGATGGGACCTTCGGCGGCGACCGAGGACGCCTTCCCCACGCTCGCGGTGGAGGAACGCCTGCGCACCCGCGTCCCCGACCACATGGTGCCCCGGCGATGGGTCGTGCTGGAGGCGCTGCCCCTGACGGCCTCGGGCAAGGTGAACCGGGGCGCCCTCCCGGCGCCCGGTCGCGAATCCAGCCGCGACCGGATCGCCCCGCGCACCGATGCCGAGCTGCTGGCGGCCGAGGTGTGGGAGGCCGTGCTCGGCGTCGCCGAGGTCGGGGCCTACGACGACTTCTTCGCGCTCGGCGGGCACTCGCTGGCGGCCACCCGGGTCGCGGGTCGGCTGGCGGCGGCGCTGGACCTCGCGCTGCCGGTGCGCCTGCTGTTCGAGCGGCCGGTCCTGGCCGACTTCGCCGCCGGGCTGGAGGCTCTGCTGCTGGCCGACCTCGTCGAATCGGACGGTCTCGTTGATTCGGCCGCTCGCGCCGATCTCGCCGCCCCGGCCGACCTCGCCGCCCCGGTCCTCGACGCCGCCGGCGGTGCCGCATGACCGAGGTGTCCGCCGACCGGCGGGATCCCCAGCTCGCCACCGCGCTGCGCGCCCGGCTCGCCTCCGCCCGCCGCACCGCGTCCCGCACCACCCCGACGATTCCCGTCCGACCGGATCCAAGCGCGCCCGCACCGCTGTCGGCCGCCCAGGCCCGGCTCTGGTTCCTCACCCAACTGGATCCGCAGAGCACCGCGTACCACGTCCCGGTCGCGCTCCACCTGCGCGGACCGCTGGACCCTGCGGCGCTGCTGGGCGCGGTGCGGGATCTCGCGGAAAGACACCAGGTCCTCCGAAGCCTGATCGCCGAACCGGACGAGAAGCCGGGCAGCGAGCCGGACAGCGAACCGGACGGCGAGCCGGTAGCGGTCGCCGGCCCGGCGGACGCGGTGCCGCTGGCCGAGGTCGACCTGACCGAGCCGGGGGAGCGGGAGTCGCTGGACCGCCGCCTGCGCGAGGACGTGCGCAGGCCGTTCGACCTGACGGCGGAACCGCCCCTGCGGGCGACGCTGTTCCGGCTCGGCACCGAGGAGCACGTGCTGGCCCTGACCGTCCACCACATCGCCTTCGACGCCTGGTCGAGGGCCGTGGCGGTGACGGAACTGGCGGCACTCTACTCGGCGCGGCTCGGGCTGGCCGAACCGCCCGCACCGCCACCGGTCCAGTACGCGGACTACGCCCACTGGCTCACCCGGCGGCCGGAGGAGGGGGACCGTTCGGAGGCCGACCTCGCCTGGTGGGCCCGGACGCTGTCCGGTCTGGAGCCGGTGCTGGACCTGCCAACCGACCGGCCCCGCCCGGCGGTCGCGGACTGGGCGGGCGCCGAAGTCCCGGTGACCCTGCCGGCCGCCCTGACCGCCGAGGTGCGCAGGCGGGCCGCCGAGGTCGGCTGCACGCCGTTCATGGTGCTGCTCGCGGTCTGGCAGGAGCTGCTGGCCCGGCTGTCGGGCGTGGACGACGTGCCGGTCGGCGTGCCCGAGGCGGGACGACGGCACCCCGGCACCGAGCGCACGATCGGCTTCTTCATCAACACCCTGACCATGCGGACCGACCTGTCCGGCGGGCCGAGCGGCCGGGAGCTGCTGACCCGGGTGCGGGACGTGGCGCTGGAGGCCTTCGCCCGCGCCGAGGTCCCGTTCGAGCGGATCATGGACCGGCTGCGCCCGGCGCGCGACCTCGCCACCACGCCGATCTTCCAGGTCCTCCTCAACGTGATCGACACCCCGGCGGCGGCGCCGCGCTTCCCGGGACTGGAGGCGCGGGTCTTCGCACCGCCGGCGAGCACGGCCAAGTTCGACCTGAACCTGGCGTTCACGGCCACCGTTTCGGGCAGCACCGGCGACACCTACGAGGGGTCGCTGATCTACCGCACCGACCTCTTCGACCCGCCCACCGCGCGGCGGATCACCGAGTGGTACGCGGCCCTGCTGGACGGCGTGCTGTCCGACCTCGACCGCCCCGTGCGCGAGGTGGCCCTGGAGCCGGTGGACGGACCGCTGCTGTCCGGGCCGCGCCGGCGGTTCGACCTCGATCGGCCGCTGCACGGTCTGGTCGAGCGCTGGGCGGCCGAACGGCCCGAGGCGACGGCGGTCGTGGGGCCCGACGGTGAACTCACCTACGGTCAGCTGGACCGGCGGGCGAACGAGCTCGTGCACCGGCTGCGCGCGGCCGGCGCCGGCTCGCGGGAACCGGTCGCCGTCCTGGCCGACCGTCGGACACCGCTCGTGGTCGCCATGCTCGCCACCCTCAAGGCCGGCGCGGTCTACCTGCCGCTCGACCCCGCGTACCCGGACGACCGGCTGGCCGACATCCTGTCGACGGCGGGCGCGCGGGTGGTGCTCGCGGAGCGGGAGTTCGCGGAGCGGCTCCCGGCGGGCACGGTGGCGGAGCTGCTGATCCTTGACGATCCCTCCGCCCCGGGCTCGCCACCGTCACAACCCGGCGGAGCACCGGACGTCGCCGTCGATCCGACCGCGCCGGCCTACCTGATCTTCACCTCGGGCTCGACCGGCCGCCCCAAGGGCGTCACGGTCGAGCACCGGCAGATCGTCCACTATCTCCACGCGGTCGCGGAGCGGCTGACCGACTGCGGCGTCGCGGGGGGCTCGTTCGCCCTGGTGTCGACCCACGCGGCGGACCTCGGCATGACCAACCTGTTCGGCGCGCTGGCCACCGGCGGCACGGTGCACCTGGTGGACCGTGAGGTGGCGACCGACCCGGAGGCGTACGGGGCGTACCTGGCGGCGCGTCCGGTCGACGCGGTCAAGATGGTGCCGAGCCACCTGGAACTGCTCGCCGCCCACGGGGATCTCGGCCGCGTACTGCCGCGCAAGCTGCTCATCCTCGCGGGCGAGGCGTGCCCCTGGGACCTGGTGGCGAGAGTCCGGGCTGCCCGGCCCGAGCTGGCCGTGCAGGTGCACTACGGCCCCACCGAGACCACGGTCTCCGTGCTCGGCTGTGCGGTGGAGGACGTCCCGCCGGACCGGCGTTCGGGGACGGTTCCGATCGGTCGGCCACTGGCCGGCGTGGACTGCTACGTGGTCGGCCCCGGCGGCCGGCCGCTGCCCGCCGGGGTGCCCGGCGAGCTGTGGATCGGCGGGCCGAGCGTGGCGCGCGGCTACTTCGGCCGCCCCGACCTGACCGACGAGCGCTTCGTCCCCGATCCGGTCACCGGCACCGCACGGTGCTACCGCTCCGGGGACCGGGTCCGGCTGACGGCGGACGGCCTGTTCGAGTTCCTCGGCCGGATCGACGACCAGGTCAAGATCCGCGGCTTCCGGGTGGAACTCGGCGAGGTGGCCACCGCGCTGCGCGAGCTGCCGGAGATCGCCGAAGCGGTGGTCCTGCCGGTCGGCGAGGCCCACGCCCGGCGGCTCACCGCCTGGGTGACTCCCGCGTCCGCTGTGGACGTCGCACGTGTGCGCGCGGCGTTGCGCGAGCGACTGCCCGACTACATGGTGCCCTCGGCGATCGTCGTCCTCCCCGCCCTGCCAATCACCCCCAACGGCAAGGTGGACAGGTCCGCCCTGCCCGCCCCCGAACCGGCGGCGAGTGCCGAGCACATCGCCCCGAGCACGCCGACCGAACGGCGCGTCGCGCACGCCTGGGCACAGGTCCTCGGGCTGGCCGAGGACGACGGCATCGGCATCGACGACGACTTCTTCGCCCTGGGCGGGGACTCCTTCCGCGCGGTGCGCGCCGTCCGGGCGATCGACCGGACGCTCCGGGTGATCGACCTGTTCACCCGGCCGACCGTCCGCGAACTGGCCGCCTTCCTCGACGCGGCCCAGGACGGCAGGCCCGACGGTGAGCGTCGCCTGCTGCACCGGCTGGCGGGGCCCCCGCCCGGCCGGCTCCCGACCGTCACCGTGGTCTGCGTCCCCTACGGCGGCGGCTCCGCGGCCTCCTACGGTCCGCTCGCCACGGAACTGGCCGCGGCGATTCCCGGCGCGGCCGTCCTGGCCGTGGAACTGCCGGGACACGACCCGGCCCGGCCCGACGAGCCGCTGCTCCCGCTGACGGAGCTGATCGACCGGGTCGTCACCGAGCTGACCGCCCCGACCCAGCCGGTCATCGGTCCGGTAGCGGTGTACGGCCACTGCGTCGGCTCGGCCGCCGCCGCCGAACTGGCGCTCCGTCTGGAGGCCGAGGGCGTCCCGGTGACCGGCCTGCTGGTCGGCGGGAGCTTCCCCGGCGCGCGGCTGCCGGGGCGTCTCTCGACCTGGCTGCGCGGCAAGTTCCCGGCCACCCGCTGGACGTCCGACCGGGCCTACCGGGACTTCCTGCGCACCCTCGGCGGAATGGACGACCTCGGGGACGACGACGGGAACGAGGACGGGGCAGCGCAGCGGACCATGCTGCGCGGTCTGCGCCACGACGTGGACCAGGCGCAGGGCTGGTTCACCGGCGAATTGACCAGGCCGGACAGCCGCCGGCTCCGGGCCCCGGTGCTCTGCGTGATCGGCGAACGCGACCGGTCCACCGAGCTCTACGAGGAGCGGTTCGCGGAGTGGGGCGCCTTCGCCGACCGGGTCGAGCTGGCCACCATCCCCAGAGCGGGCCACTACTTCCTCAAACACCAGGCCGACCGGCTCGCCGACCTGATCGGCGAGCGGCTCGGCGCCTGGGCCGGCGGCCGGCTGCCGGAGCCGCTCGCCGACGTCACGGTCGTCGGCCGACGGGCGCGGCGCGACCTCAGGGACTTCTACGTCGTCGCCGCCGGCCAGACGGTCTCCCTGATCGGCAGCGCGCTGACCTCGTTCGCCCTCGGCGTCTGGGCCTACCAGCGCAGCGGGCGGGTCCTCGACTACGCGCTGGTCAGCATGCTCGCCATGCTCCCGGCGGTCGTCGCGGGGCCGCTGGGCGGCGCGGTGGCGGACCGGATCGACCGCCGCCGGGTCATGCTCGCCTGCGACGCCGTCTCCGCGACCGCCACGGTCTCCCTGGTGGCCGCGCTCTGGACCGGCGGCCTGACACTGTGGCAGGTCGGCCTGATCGTGGCCGTCATGTCACTGGTGACGGCGTTCCGGCGGCCGGCCTACCTGGCGGCCGTCGCCCAACTCGTCCCCAAGCCCTACCTGGTGCAGGCCAACGGGCTGGCCAACCTCGGCGCCGGTCTGGGGACGCTGATCGCCCCGCTGGCCGGCGGCGCGCTGATCGGACTGGTCGGCCTGCCCTGGGTGGTGGCCGTGGACGTCGCGACCTTCCTCGTCGGCCTGGCCGCGCTGCTGTCGGTGCGCTTCCCCGACCGGCTCTTCCGCCGGCGGGAGGAGTCCTTCGCCCGGGCGATCGTCGGCGGCTGGCGGTTCCTGATCAGGCGGCGGCCGCTGCTGGTCATGATCGTGTTCTTCATGGTGGAGAACTACCTCGGCACGCTCGCCGTGACGCTGACGATCCCGAGCCTGCTCTCCTTCAGCGGCACCACGGCGGTCGGCGTGGTCACCGCCGTCGGCGGCGCGGGAGCCGTGGCCGGCAGCCTGATCGTGGCCCTCTGGGGCGGCACGGCACGGCGGGCGACCGGCATGGTGGGCTTCGTGAGCGGCGTCGGCCTCGGCGTCCTCCTGGTCGGCCTGCGCCCCTCGGTCCCGCTGGCAGCCGTCGGCGCCCTCGTCTGGTGGGCCTCCATGAGCATCCTCAACGCGCACTGGCTCGCCATCATCCAGCTCAAGGTCGGCCCGGACCTCCAGGGCCGGGTGCTCGCCACCAACCAGATGCTCGCCGTCGCCATGACCCCGCTGGCCTTCCTCACCGCCCCACCCCTCGCCGACTACTTCTCCGGCCTGCTCCTGCACCCGGAAGGACCGCTGTCGGGCACGGTCGGCCGCCTCCTCGGCACCGGCCCGGGCCGCGGGACCGGCCTGCTCCTCGTCACCTGCGGAACCCTCCTGATCACCTGGGCCCTCCTCGGCCTGCGCCACCGCCCCCTGCACCACATGGAGGACGACCTACCGGACGCCGTCGCCGACACGGAGATCCCCGAAGACCTCGACACCCTCCAAGCCACCGCCGACCGCGCCCTGCCCGGCCGCGCTCTGCCCGACCGCGCCCTGCCCGACCGCGCCCTGTCCGACCGCGCCCTGCCCGACCGCGTCGACGGCGCCGATCTCCAGGCCCGCCGGTGACCCCTGGTGCGCCGGTCGTCGCGGAGAGCTGCACCCTGGTCAGGGGCCAACTGGCGGGTCTAGTCTGAAAGGTGAGTGCACGAGCCGCTCCTCGGCCATGGCCTCCCGCCTCTCCCCGACCCGGTGCCGCGCGCCGTACGGGCGCAGGATGTTCGGGAGGTCGCGATGCCTGAATTCCTCGATACGCTGCCGCTCGACTTCTCGAATCCGGCGGTGCGGGAATTACGCGACTACCTGAGCGGGGTCTACGTCCGTCTCGGCCCCGTCGTGAAACTGGCCCAGGACGCGGGGGTCGGCCTGGGGGCCGTGTTCCTGGAACAGCCGATGTACCTGGTCTGGCACGAGCTGATGGACAAGGCCCGGAGCCAGGACAGGCTGTACGCACTGCTCGACCAGGTCGTGTCCGGTCCGGACACGGCCGTCGCGCTGCGGGTCGAGGAGTTGATGCGGGACAGGCCGGTGGTCGAGGCCCCGGCCCCGCCCCCGGAGCCGGGGGTGTGGAAGCACTTCGCCTCCCCGGACGGGCAGGAGCGCCAGATCTTCCCCGGCTACTCCCTGCTGGACGTGGCGTTCCTCCGCCGCGGTCTCGAACTCGCGCCGGCGGTCGCCCGCCTGCTGGTGACCGTGCCGAACGGCGACCAGTACTACGGCACGTCGTTCCGTATCGGCGGCGACCTGCTGTTGACCAACCACCACGTCCTGTACGACCACGACCACGGTGACGCACGCGCGGAGAAGGTCGAGGCGTGGTTCGGGTACGAGAAGAACTTCGCGGGCACGCATCTCGCGCACACCGTCGTCGAGTGCGATGTGACGTCCGTCGTGGGGGCGAAGGGCGAGGACTGGGCGGTGATCCGGGTCGCTTCGGCGATTCCGGACGGTACGCCCGAGATCGCGCTGGGCGGCGCGGAGCCGGTCACGGTCGGTGACCGCGTGTACATCATCCAGCATCCGCACGGCGGAGCGAAGATGGTCGGACTCCATCACAACCTCGTCCGGCACGTCGACGACCGGGTGGTGCAGTACTGGACCGACACCGAGAACGGATCGTCGGGGTCGCCCGTGTTCGACGAGCGCTGGCAGGTGGTCGCGCTCCACTCGCGCTGGGTGGAGGACCGGAACGGCGACGCCCGCGAGTACCGCAACCAGGGCGTTCGGATCGCGCTCGTCGCCGAGGGCCTTCATGCGGCAGGGGTCTGTGAGGCGTAGTCATGCCACGAATGAGGCGGTCGACCCTCCGAGCGGGGGACCAGGACATCGTGGACTTCGTGGGGTTCCTCGTCGCCGAGTACGGCTCGGGGAACAGGGCGGCCGCGCTCCTGCGGGAGGTGGGGCAGAGCCCCGGAAAATTCTTCCTCGAGGACGCGATGCTCCATGTGTGGTCGGGCATCGTCGGGAAGGCCCTGGACGACTGCTGGTTCGTGGAGCTGGTCCTGGTGGTGCGAGGCAAGGGGCACACGGCATACGCCGCGCTCTTCGAGCGGATCCTGGCGCGGGCGGACGAACCGGCGACCGACGACGAGGAGGTCCGCCGCAAGGTGTTCGGTGCGGCGCTGCTGGACAACGCGTCCGTCATCGACCGTGACGCCCTGCGGACGAATCTGCGGAAGTTCGCCGGCGCGAGGAACTCCCATGTGATGGTGGTGAACGGCGAGGGGACGTGTGGGAAGACCCACTCCTGGTACCTGATCCACCATGTCGGGCAGTGCTTCGGAGCGGAGCCGAAGCTGGTGAGTTTCGAGCGCTGGGCGGGCCACCCGGCGCGCCCGGTCGAGGTGATGGAGAACGTCGCCGGCGAGCTGGGTTGGCACGAGGTCCCCAAGGTGGCCGAGGACGAGGTGAAGCAGCTGAATCCCCTCGGGCGGTACTTCCGGGTGAATGCCGCCGGGCTCGCACAGCCCCTGTGGTTGGTTCTTGACGGTGTGAACAGGACGAACATCACGGACCACGGTCTGATGATGGTCGGCGAGATCGCGGTGAGCGCGCACAAGAAGACGGCGGGTGACCACCTCTGGGTCGTGCTGATGGACTTCGAGCGCGACCTCTGGGACATCGAATCCTTCGTGCTCCGGGAATCGATCCGCGGCATCACCGCGGATGATGTCCGGAGGTTCTTCCTCTCGGCGGCGGCTGAATCGGATCACGAGCTGTCCGCCGAGCGGATCGACACGCTGGTCCGGGAGGCGGTCGGGTCCGCCCCGGCCGTGGGGCCGCTTCCGCCCGTCGACCTGGGACCCCGCGCGGACCGCCTCGCCCGGGCGTTCTTCGGCGACCAGGGAGGCACCGGATGAACAGGCCGTCGGAACTCTCCGACGAGGAATTCGCGCGCCGCCTGGCCGACCTGAGGGTGAGCGGGGCAGCCGGATCCGGCTCCGAGGAGGTCGGCGAGGCCCGCTGGTTCCTCCGCGATGCCGGTGCGCTGCTGGGCTGCTTCCGGGCCACCTCGCTCCGCCCCGGCGGTACCCGGGCGGACGACGGCGCGCTTCGGGCGTTCATCGACCGGGACTGTCGGCCCGTCCGGACCGCCGACGGCTCGCGGTGGCAGCTGAAGCCCGAGATTCGGACCGAGGCCCTGAACCGCTTCGACTCCGTCGAGTCCATGGTCAGGAGCCTGTACTACACCGAACCCGATCCCGTCGACGTCGAGCGCCGCATGGCCACCGCCTACCTGAGCGGGACGGCGCCCGGCCTGTACGTGCAGAGCGCCGACCAGCTGAGCGGAACCTCGCGCTTCGTCGAATGGGTCGAGGCGGCTCCCCGCGCCCGGAGACTGCTGACGGAACGGATCGCGATGCCGGCCAGGGCCGACATCGAGTCGGCCGTCGGAGTCGCGACTGTCCTCGGCCCCCTGCGTGCTCTCGCCGGCGAGGGCTTCGTCGGCCGGGAGCGGGAGCTGGCGGTACTGGAGGACTACGTCGGGGTCCTGCCGCCCCGATCACTCAAACGAGCCGTCGTCCGCAACGTGCGCTCCGCGATCACCCCCGGCCCGGGGCTGCCGCTGTTCCTCCACGGCCCGGGCGGGGTCGGCAAGTCCACCCTGGTGGCGCGCTTCGTCCTGGACCACGCGGGCATGCCCGGGGCCCGTCCGATCCCGTTCGTGTACCTGTCCTTCGACCGGACCGATCTGCTGCCCGGCCGGCCGCTGACCCTGGTCGCCGAGGCCGTCCGCCAACTGGGCCTGATGTACCCGGAGGTCTCCGGTGCGGCCCGGAAGCTGGAGGAGTCGGTGCGGGCCGCGCTGCGGCGCGAGGTCTCCGTGCTCGGCGACGGCGATCACCGGGAACCGGTGGGACTCCGCTCGTCCAGGCGCGACGAGCAGGAGCTGATTGCCGACTTCGCGGCGCTGGCCCGGCGTGCGACGGGGGGCCCGCCCGGTCCGCTGCTGCTCGTCGTCGACACCGTCGAGCGCGCCCAGCGCCTCGGCGAGGCGGTGCTGCGCTCCCTGTGGGACACCCTCGACTTCCTCCAGTTCGTCCACCCCTCGGTGCGGCTGGTGCTCGCGGGCCGGGCGCCGGTGCTCCAGCGCAAGGTGCGCACCATGGAGATCAAGGGTTTCGAGCCCGAGGTCGCCCTCGACTACCTGCACCGCCGGCTCCGCGATGTCGCCGTCACCGAGGCCGACGACAAGTTCCTGAGGAGGGTGATCGCGACCGTCGGGACCGTCCCGCTCAGCCTCAAACTCGCCGCCGATCTGATCCGCCGCGAGGGGCCGGTCGCGCTGGAGACCAGGCGCCGGATCCTGTTCCGGCTGCCGGCCGAGCAGGTGCAGGGGGTCCTGTACCAGCGCATCCTCGACGAGCTGGGGGACGAGGACCTCCGGAGGATCGCCAGTCCGGGGCTGACGGTCCGGCGGGTCACTCCGGAGGTCATCCGGAAGGTCCTGGCCCGCCCGTGCGGGCTCGGCAGGGTCGACGAGGCGAGGGCCCGGGCGCTGTTCCGCGGGCTGGCGGCCGAGGCCTCCCTGGTCGAGCCCGTGCCGGGCGAGGAGGCCGTCGTCCACCGGGCCGACGTACGCCGGGTGATGCTTCCCCTGCTCTACGAGCGGTACGGCCAGAAGGTCGAGCGGATCAACCGCGAGGCGGTGGAGTACTACCTGGCTCGCGAGGGGCCGGAGGCCAGGGCGGAGCAGCTCTACCACCGGCTGGCGCTCGGGCAGCCGACCGCCGTGCTGGACGAGCACTGGTCGCCGGAGGCAGCGCCGCTGCTGGAGTCGGCCCTGGACGAGTTGCCGCCGACGGGACGGGTCTACCTGGCCGACCGGCTCGGTCTTGTGGTGACGCCCGAGGTCCGGGCGGCGGCCGACGACGAGGCGTGGGTCCGGCAGGCGGTCCGCATCGCACGCGAGCTGCTCGATGCAGGGAGGTCGGCCGACGCTCTCGCCGTGCTCGGTGAGCGGCCGGCCCTCGGGCTGCGGCCGGGGATCGCGGCCCCGTCGATCACGGCGCTGGCCAGGACGGGACAGGCGGACCGGGCCGTCCGCCTGGCGCAGGAGGCGCTGTGCCAGAGCTCCGAGGCCGGGAACCGGACCGGGTTCGCCGATCTGACGGTCCTCGGGGCCCGGGTGCTGGAGGACCGGGAGAGGTTCGCGGAGGCGCTGGACTGGCTGCGCGAGGCCGAGCCGGCCGCCGCGGAGGCGGGGGGCCGCTGGCGCAGGCTGGAGAACCGGGTGGCCCGGCTCCGGCTGTACCGGCGGACGGGAGCGGGGGAATCGCCGGAGGCCCGGCGCCTGCGGTCCGAGGTGATCGGGGACGCCGATTCGGTCGGGCGCCGGAAATGGGCCGACCACCCCGCGCTCGTCCACGACCTCGCCGCGGAGGCGGGGGAGGATCTCCCGGCGCTGGTGGCGATGGCCGCCGGGCTGGTCGGGATCCGGTTCGCGGACGACACCTGGCAGGAGGTCCTCGCGACCGAGGTGAGTGCCGCAAGCCTGCGGGACTTCATGAACGCCGTGGCCGCGCCCTCGGACGGCCGCCCGCCGGAGCAGGTCCCCCGGGGGAGCGCCGAGGCGGACCCACTGGGCGACCTCCTCGACTGGGCCGCCGCCCGCACCGGTGCCGAGCAGGGGCTCCGGATCGCCGCGTACCTCGACGGCGGACCCGAGCACGGCCGCAGCTGGATCCGCGCTCTGGTCCAGGGTTTCCGGTACGAGGTGGACAGCCCGGCGATCGCGTCGTACGACCCGCCGGGAAAGGACCGCCGGTCGGAGGGCGAGACATCATGAAACGCACCGTCGCTGTGATCATCACCGTCGTGGTGACGGTCACCTACGTGATCTTCGCCGCGCTGCTCTGGGCGAACGCCGAGGACGGCGACCCGGCGTGGACGCACCGGCTCCTGGTGTTCTCCGGGGTGGAGGCGATCGCGTTCGCCGCCCTGGGCTGGCTGTTCGGCCGGGAGATCAACCGTCATGCCGCGGACGCCGCCGACCGGGCGACCGCCGAATCGGTCCGGGCCTCGGCGGAGAAGGGCGTCGTGACCGGCAAGGCACAGGCCCTGGCGGAGGCCGTCCGCGCGGACCGGGCGGTCCGGGCCGAGGCCGACACCACGGCCACGGCCGAGGCCCGCGCCTATGCGGCGGCCGAGGGCGTGGAGCGCGGGTCGGTCGCCGACCGGGAGCGCGAGCCGTCACCGGACGCCCTCCGAACCCTCGCGGACCGCCTGTTCCCACCCGCCTGAGGCCGGCCGCCGGGGTCGGTGGCCGGACCGTCATGTCTCCTAACGTGTGCCGGGGGAGTTCGAGCCGGTGGTGAGGACGGTGTCGACGTGGGCCGCGAGGGAGGAGCGCAGGGCTTCGGGTGTCATTTGCTGGGTGCCGATCAGGTGGACCACGAGGTCGGCGCGGATGGCGGAGAGGAGGGCGTGGGCGGCGAAGTCCGGGTTGGGGAGGCCGGGTACCCGTTGCAATGCCGCGCGCAGGGTTTCGTGCCACCAGGCGTAGTGCTGGGCCTGGTAGGGGCTGCTGATGCCCGCTTCCTCGGCGGCGGCCATCAGGTTCCGGTTCTCGATCTTGAAGCTGAGTGCGGTGTCGAGGAGGTCCAGCACCTGCTGGCGAGGTGAGGATCCGGCCGAGTCCCGGGCCTCCCGTGCGGCCTGCTGCAGGGGTTCGAGGCGGGCGGCGATCACGGCGGCGATCAGGCCGGCGCGGTCGCCGAAGCGGCGGAAGAGGGTGCCCTTGCCCACGCCGGCGGCCGTCGCGATGTCGTCCATCGACACGCTGTGGGGGCTGCTGCTGGCGGCGAAGAGGGTGTCGGCGGCGGCCAGGACGGCTTCCCGATTGCGCAGGGCGTCCGCACGTTCGGTGCGCTGGGCCACGGGTCCTCCTGGGTCTTCGGGTCGGCTCGGCTCGGCTCGGCCTCGGGAATGATATGCCGCCGCCTCGGGATCAACCGTTCCGTTCGAGTTCCCGTTCGACGAAGGCGCGGAGGGTGCCCGGGGGGCGGCCGGTGAGGCGCTGGACGGTGTCCGTGGTGCGGTCCTCGGCGCCGTCGGCGATGGCGCGGTCCATGCCGGCGAGCATGGTGGCGAACTCCAGCGGGATCTCGGCCGCCCAGCGGTCGCGCAGTTGCTCGAAGGTCAAGTGCCGGTGCACGACCTGTCGGCCGGTGACCTCGCTGATGGTCGCGGCGACCTCGTCGTAGCTGAGCGTCTGCGGGCCGGTGAGGACCAGGTCGGTGTCGGGGGCCCGGTCGTCGGTCAGGGCGCGGACGGCGACGGCGGCGATGTCCCCCGCGTCGACGAACCCGACGCGGCCGTGTCCGGCGGCGGTGAGGATCGCGCCGTCCGCCCGGATGCTGCGGGCGTGGGGGGCGGAGCCGGCGAAGTTCTGCATGAACCAGGAGGGGCGCAGCACCGCCCACTCCGGGAACAGGCCGGGCAGTTCCTCGTGGACCAGGCCCACCGCCGGACCGCCCGCGGGGATCGCCGAGGAGCTGAGCAGCACCGCGCGGTGCAGGCCCGCCGCGCGGGCCCGGCGGAGGAAGGGCAGCAGGACCGCGGCCGGGTCGGAGGAGCCGACGGGCGGGACGAGGTAGGCGCGGTCGACGCCGTCCAGGGCCTCGCCCCAGGTCGTGGGCTCGTACCAGTCGAAGCGGACGGCCCGCGCGCCCTCGGCGCTGCGGCTGCCCGCCTTGACGCGGTGGCCCTCCGCGAGGAGCCCGGCGGTGACGCGGCGGCCGGTGGTGCCGGTGGCCCCGATGACCAGGGTGGTGCCGGAGGTCGTCATCGGGTCGCTCCCGCGAAGTCGGTGCCGGGCAGGGAGACGGCGAGGGGGTTCCAGTAGTCGCGGTAGGAGGTGATGAGTCCGGCCTTGACCGTGACCACGGCGATGTAGGTCATGTCGAAGGGGCTGTCCGTCTCCACCAGCTGCAGACCGTGGCGGTACAGCGTTTCGGCCGGCGTGGGGATGGTCATGGTCAAGGCTTCCGTTCTGCTCGACGTCATGGGGACCTGGCCAGAAAACGGACCGGCGGTCCGTATGGCCTGAAGCATACGGACCGTCGGTCCGCTTAGCAAGGAGATCACCATGGGTCCGGCGAGGTCGGGAGGCGAGGGGCGGGGCTCTCTGGAATCCTGGCGAGGAAGCGCCTACCGGGCGCGGAGCGAGGAGTCGACATGTCCGGACTGTTCGAAGCGAGTGTCGAGGTGGCCCGCCCGGTGGAGGAGGTCTTCGCGTATCTCGCCGACGGCCGCCACGACCCCGAGTTCAGCCCCCGGGTCCTGGAGATCACGAAGACTCCGGACGGCCCGACCGCCGTCGGGACGGTCTTCCGCAGCACCGTGAAGGACGCCGGGATGAAGTCCGCCCGCCAGTTCCGCATCACCGGCCTGGAGGCACCGCGCACGGTCCGCTGGACCGAGGAGAGCAAGAACCTCATCACCGCCGAAGGTGGCTACGACCTGGAGCCGCTGCCGGACGGCCGCACCCGTGTCCGGGTCTTCAACCAGCTCGAAGGCCACGGACTTGGCAAGGTCCTGCTCGGCCCGGCGCTCCGCGCGGCCCGCAAGGACGCCCCCGACTTCGGCCGCCGGATCAAGGCCGCCGTCGAGGGGTCCTGACCTCACACGCAGGGCGGCCACCTCGATCCGGGGTGGCCGCTGCCTTTGTCGTCGGGGGCGGGGTGGGGGTGGTGGGCTCGGTGCGGTCGTTCAGGAGTGGGCGGTGCCGTAGCGGCGCTGGAAGCGCTCGACGCGGCCGGCGGTGTCGAGGACGCGGTTCTTGCCGGTGTAGAAGGGGTGGCTGGCGGAGGAGATCTCGACGTCTATGACGGGGTAGGTGTTGCCGTCCTCCCATTCGACGGTGGCGGTGCTGGTGACCGTCGAGCGGGTGAGGAAGGCGAGGCCGCCGGCCTTGTCGCGGAAGACGACGGGGCGGTAGGCGGGGTGGATGTCGGGGCGCATGGGGATCTCCTGTCGGGTCGTTGCTGTGGCAGGACTATAGCAAAATGAAATCCGTTTTCATCTAGGATGATGCGGAGCCGACGGCGGCGCGCCCGGCCGACCGGGGCTGCCGGGGGGAGCGTGGGGAAGACCCGATGATCACAGGTGGTAGCAGGAGCGTGTGAGGAGCCGCAGCATGGAGGAAAGGCCGCCGGGCGACGGCGACCCGCACCATCACGAGGCACTGGTCGGCGCGGGCCACGTGCATGCCCACGGCCCCGCCACGCCGGTCTCGGCCCACCTGCGCAGGGTCATCGCCGCCGTGCTGATCCCGTTCGGGGTGGCGGTCGTCGTCGGGCTCATCGTCCTGTGGCCCGGCGGGGTGCCGGCGCACGAGCGCACCGGCGTCGGCTTCGACCAGCAGACCCAGCGCGGCAAGGTCACCCGGGTGGTGGAGGTGCCCTGCTCCGACATCAACCCCGCGGACCCGGGCACCTGCCAGCAGGACACCGTCCAGGTGACCACCGGCGCGGACAAGGGCCGCACGTTCACCGTGAGCGTGCACCCGGGCGAGCTGCGCCGCTACAGCGTGGGGCAGGAGGTGATCCTGACGTATTCGCCCGACGCGCCGCAGGACCTCCAGTACACGGTCGTCGACGTCGACCGGGACACCCCGATCGCGCTGCTGGCGGGGCTGTTCGCGGTGGCCGTGCTGGCGGTGGGGCGCTGGCGCGGCCTGACCGCGCTGATCGCCCTGGCGATCAGCTTCGCCGTCCTGTCGCTGTTCATCCTCCCGGCCATCCTGCGCGGCTCCGATCCGCTGCTGGTGGCGGTGGTCGGCGCCAGCGCGATCATGCTGGTCGCGTTGTACCTGTGCCACGGACTCTCCGCCCGCACCTCGGTCGCCGTCCTCGGGACCCTGGTCTCGCTGATCCTGATCGGCGTCCTCGGTCTGGTCTTCACCAACTGGGCTCACCTCACCGGCAACACCTCGGAGGAGACCGGCCTCATCCACGGCCTCTACCCGGGCATCGAGATCCGCGGCCTGCTGCTCGCCGGCTTCATCATCGGCTCCCTCGGGGTGCTCGACGATGTGACGGTCACCCAGACCTCGGCGGTCTGGGAGCTGAAGCAGGCCGACCCCACCATGAACGCCCGCCGCCTCTACAACGCGGGCGTACGGATCGGCCGCGACCACATCGCCTCCACCGTCAACACCCTGGTGCTCGCCTACGCGGGCGCGGCCCTTCCGCTCCTGCTGCTCTTCTCCATCGCCCAGCGGGACTTCGTGTCGGTGGCGACCAGCGAGCTCGTCGCCGAGGAGATCGCCCGCACCCTCGTCGGCAGCATCGGGCTGGTCGCCTCGGTGCCGGTCACCACCGGCCTGGCCGCCCTGATCGCCGCGGCCGACCACCCCGACTCCGTACCCGGGGCGGCCGGCGGGGCGGCCGGCCCGACCCGCCCGCGGCACCGCCGTCGGCGGCGTCGACGTGGCGGTGCTGCCGACCGGACCTGAAAGCGGACCGGCTCAGCACACCAGGCTCAGCGCACCCGGCGGTCCTCCAGCGGGGCGGCGTGCCGGACGGGCCCGGGGGCGCCGGGCAGGTGGGGCTGGTGGTTGACCAGGCGGGCGGAGTTGCCGACGACGGCGATGCTGCTGGTGTTGTGGAGCAGCGCGGCCAGGACGGGGTTGAGGGAGCCGCCGGCGCCGACGAGCAGGCCGACCAGGTTGACGCCGATGGCGAGCCCGTAGTTCTGGCGGACCACCCGCAGGGTGTGCCGGCTGAGTTCGACCACGGCGGGCACCTGTCGCAGGTCGTTGCCGGCCAGCGCGATGTCCGCCGTCTCCAGCGCGACGTGGGAGGAGTGCTCGCCCATGGTGATCCCGACGTCGGCCAGGGCCAGCGCGGGGGCGTCGTTGGTCCCGTCGCCGACCATGGCGACCAGGTGGCCCTCGGACTGGAGGTCGCGGATGATCTGCAGCTTGGCCTCGGGCAGGGCGTGGGCGTGCACCTCGGTGATGCCGAGGCTGTCGGCGACGACCTGGGCGGTCTCGGGGGCGTCACCGGTGAGCAGCAGGATCCGGGTGACGCCGAGGTCCTGGAGCTGCCGGACGACGGTGTCGGCCTCGGCGCGCACCGCGTCGGAGACGCCGAGCATGCCGATCAGGTCCTCGTCGTGGGCGAGGCAGATGACGGTCTCGCCGTGGGCGCGCAGCTGCTCGGTCCAGCGCGCCGCCTGCTCGGGCAGCTCCACGCCGTGCCGGCGCAGCAGCGCCGGGCTGCCCACCAGCAGCCGGGAGCCGTCGAGTTCGGCGCGCATGCCCATGCCGAGGACGACCTCGCAGGCCTGGTGGATGGGGACCGTCAGGTGCTCCTCCTCGCTGCGCCGGACGATGGCCTGGGCGAGCGGGTGGCGGGCGTGCAGTTCGCCGGAGGCGGCGAGGCTCAGGACGTCGTCGGCGGTGAAGTCCTGGCTGAACGTCACCACGCTGGTGACCAGGGGCCGTCCGATGGTGAGGGTGCCGGTCTTGTCGAAGACGACGGCGGTGACCCGGCCGACGCCCTCCAGGTGGGTGCCGCCCTTGATCAACGCGCCGTGGCGGGCGCCGGCGCCGATGGCCGCGCTGACGGCGGTCGGGGTGGCGAGTCCGGCGGCGCAGGGGCAGGCGATCAGCAGCATCGTCATCGCCCGGCGGGCGTCCCGGGTGAGCAGGTAGGTGAGGCCGGCGACGGCGAAGGAGACCGGGACGAAGCGGCGGGTGAAGCGGGTGGCGACGGTCTGGATCGGGGCGCGGTCGCTCTGCGCCTCCTCGACCCGGGTGATGATCCGGCCCACGGTGGTGTCGCGGCCCACCGAGGTCGCCCGTACGGTCAGCGAGCCGGAGGTGACGATGGTGCCCGCGTACACCTCGGAGCCCTCCCGCGCGTACACGGGCAGCGCCTCGCCGGTGATGGCGGCCTGGTCGACGAGCGCCTCGCCGGAGAGCGTGATGCCGTCGACCGGGATCCGGTGGTGCTCGTAGACGGCCACCGCGTCGCCGACGGCCACCTCCTCCAGCGGGATCTCGATCTCGACGCCCTCCTCGCGGACCAGCCAGACCCGCTCCTCGCCGATGGCGAGCAGGTCCTCGATGGCGCGGCGTGTCCGGCGCAGGGTGAGGGTCTGCAGGAACTCCCCGATGTTCAGCAGCCACAGGACGGTCAGGGCGACCACGTTCTCCCGCAGCAGCAGGGAGATCACGGTGGCGGCGGTGACCAGGGAGTCGGTGCCGGGGCTGCGGCGGCCGAGCAGGGTGCGCAGGGCGCCGCGGAAGAACGGGAGGCCGGTGAAGACCGTCACCGCGCCGAGCAGCCCGGCACCCCGGCCGGCGACCACCGGTGGGCGGCGCAGCAGCACCCGCCGCAGGGCCACCGCGGCGAGAACGGCGCCGCCGACCACCAGCCGGGCGACCTCACCGGTGGTGGAGTCCGGCAGCGAACGGCTGGCGCGGACGGGCGCGGACGCCGGTGGCGGCTCCTCCAGGCGGGCGACCAGCCGCTCCACGTCGAGGTGGTCGGGGACCAGCCAGATCACCACGCTCCCGGTGCGGGGGAACACCCGCAGCGCCCGGAAGCCCTCCAGACCGGCCAGCCGGTCGTCCACCAGCCCCGCGCAGCCCGGCCGGGCCCGCAGCCACGGTACGGTCAGCCGGATCCGGCCCGCGGCGACGGACCGGACGATCACGCCGGACATGGCTCAGTGCTCGTGGTCGTGGTCGTGCGCCTCGGGGCTCACCGCCGACGGCGGCGGGGCCTCCTCGCCGAGCGTGGAACGGGCCTCGGCGAGCACGTCCCCGGCCTTGAGCCGGGCCTCCTCGGCCGCGCCGGAGACCCATCGGCTGGCCCTGATGCCGCCGGCGATGCCGTTGACGAGCACCCGGCGCGCCGTCGGTCCGGCCTTGGGCGCGGCCTGGGCGGCCCCGCGCAGGACCAGCCCGCCGACGACGCCCGAGACGGTGTAGTGGATCAGACGGCCGGCGGCGGTGCCGGCGACAGCGGCGGGGTTCATGGTGTTCTCCTTCGCTCAGGGTGCCCGGGGGCCTGGCGAACACGTGTCTCCCTCTTTCCACGGTAAGGGAGATCATGCCGACGGGCCCGGCGGCGGGTGCTCGGGCCGGTCCTGGAGGCTCGGGGTGATGCGGGAGCGCGGGTCCGGCCGCCCGCTGTCAACGTTGACAGCGGGGCGGCGGTCAGCCCGAGGCCCGGACGACCAGCCAGGTGGGGAGGACCACCGATTCGCCGCGGGCCGGGTTCCGCAGCAGCAACTCCATGGCTCGGGAGCCGAGTTCCTCCACCGGTTGGCGGACGGTGGTCAGTCCCGGTCGGCACAGCGCCGCGACGGGTGCGTCGTCGAAGCCGATCAGCGCCACGTCCTCGGGCACCCGTAGGCCGTGCCGCCGCAAGGTCCTGAGCGCTCCCGCGGCCATCTGGTCGGAGGCGGCGAACACCGCGTTCAGCTCCGGGCGCTGGTCCAGCAGCCACTGCATCGCGTGCTCGCCGGAGGCGCTGCTGAAGTCGCCGTACGCCACGGCCGGCCGTACCGCGGCCATCGCGGCCACCGCCTGGTGGTACCCGGCCAGCCGGTCCGCGCCGGCGGCGGTGTCCGGCGGGCCGGCGATGGTGGCCACCGAGCGGCGCCCGGACGCGTACAGCCGCCGCACCGCGTCCCTGGCGCCGGCGAGGTTGTCCGCGTCCACGAACGCCACCGTGTCCGGCTCCGAGGGCCGGCCCAGCGACACCACGGGCACCCCGGCCGCGTGCAGCAGCCGGGTGAGCGCGGTGTCCCCCCAGGGGCCGACCAGCAGGACGCCGTCGACGTGGCCGCCGCAGAGGTAGCGCACCAGCGGTGGCCGCCGGGAGCGGCGGGGCACCGTGAAGACGGCCAACTCCCGCTCGGCGCCCGACGGGGAGCGCCGCAGCCCGGCCAGCAGCCGGACCGGGAAGGCGTCCGCGTGGTACTGCAGCGGATCGGCGAAGACCACGACGGCCACCACGCCGGTTCCCCGGGCCCGGGGCGCCCGGCGGCGGACGTACGCCAGCTCGCGCGCCGCCCGTTCGACCCGGGCCGCGACGTCGAGGGAGACCCGGGCGGAACGGTTCAGCACCCGGGAGGCGGTCGCGGTGGAGACACCGGCGTGGCGGGCGACCTCGGCCAGCGTCGGGGCGGACTCGTTGCCGCGCATGGGCTGAGGCACGGGTTGGGGCATGGGTTGAGGCATGGCTTGGGGCATGGTGCCGTCCTGGATCGGTCCTCGACACGGGAGCTACACCCTCGGACCGGCACACCCCGCGCCGGTCCACCCACCGCTGCCAGCTTGGTCGGTTGAACGATCAGCGTCAAGGGATCCGACACCGATCGGGGATCGGCGGGGAATCGCGGTGGGAGCGCGCCTGCCCGGGCCGCGGGCGGACGCGCCCGCACATCTAGCCGGGGCATGTGAGACACCGTCACCAGGTGTGGGAGCGCTCCCAGAAAACGCTGTAACTTACACGCCGCCCGGCCGAGCGCCCCACCGCCCCGGGACCGGGCTCCGCGCTGGTCGCGGCCGTGGTCCGGCCCCGGCCGGCCCGCCGGTCGGCACCGCCGGGCCCGGCGGGCGCTTCCCAAGCCGGGCGCGCCGCCCCACGATCGCACGCAACACCTCCGTCCGCCGCGCCACCCCCCACCCGCGCGGCGGAAACCCCCACCCAACTGGAGGACGTGCATGCGCAGCAAAGCCCTGCGTGCCGGGAGAACCCGGCTCGCCATCACCGCGACGGCCACCGCGCTCGCCCTGACCGGCGCGGCCGGCGGCGTCCTCGCGGTGCCCACTCCGGCAGCCGCCGCCGGCCTGTCCTGCGGCGTGAACTACGCCGTCAACGACTGGGGTGGCGGCTTCACGGCCAACATCACCATCACGGACACCGGCACCACCGCGATCAACGGCTGGACCCTCGGCTACACCTACGCCGGCAACCAGACCCTGCAGAACGGCTGGAACGGCACCTGGAGCCAGAGCGGACGGACCGTCACCGTCACCAACCCCGGCTACGCCGCCACCATCGACCCCGGGGCCAGCTTCACCACCGGCGCCAACTTCGCCTACAGCGGCGCCAACACCGCCCCCACCGCCTTCACGGTCAACGGCACCCCCTGCCGCGGCGCCAACCAGCCCCCGACCGTCTCGCTCACCTCCCCGGCCGCCGGGCAGACCTTCACCCCCGGCTCCACCGTGCCGGTGTCCGCCACCGCGGCCGACACCGACGGCACGGTCTCCAAGGTCGACTTCTACGCCTCGACCTCGGCCGGCAGCAACACCCTGATCGGCACCGACGCCACCGCGCCGTTCACCGTCAACTGGGCGAGCGTGGCGGCGGGCGACTACTCGGTCACCGCCGTCGCCACCGACGACGCCGGCGCCACCACCACCTCCAGCCCGGTCGCGATCAAGGTGGCCGGGCCGAGCCTCCTGGTCAACCCGGCCACGCTCGCCGTCCAGCAGGGGAGCACCGGCACCTTCACCGTCGCTCTCTCCCAGGCGCCGACCGCCAACACCACCGTGGCGGTGACCCGTTCGGGCAGCAACCCGGACCTGAGCGTCACCTCCGGCGCCGCCCTCACCTTCACCCCCGCCAACTGGAACGTCCCGCAGACCGTCACCATCGCGGCCGGCACCGACCCGGCCCAGGTCGGCGGCACCGCCACCTTCACCGCCACCGCGACCGGCTTCGGCTCCGCCGCCGTCAAGGTGACCGAGGCGGCGAAGGCCTCGGGCTACGCCCAGTACTTCCTGGACCTCTACAGCAAGATCAAGAACCCGGCGAACGGCTACTTCAGCCCGCAGGGCATCCCGTACCACTCGGTGGAGACCCTGATCGTCGAGGCGCCCGACTACGGCCACGAGACCACCTCCGAGACGTACAGCTACTGGCTCTGGCTGGAGGCCGACTACGGCCGGGTCACCGGGGACTGGACGGGCTTCAACAACGCCTGGACCAACCTGGAGACCTATCTGATCCCCAGCCACGCCCAGCAGCCGGGCCAGAGCACCTACAACCCGGCCAAGCCCGGTCAGTACGGCCCCGAGAAGGCCCAACCTGACCAGTACCCGGTCAAGTTGAACCCCAATGTGCCGGTCGGCACCGACCCGCTCTCGGCCGAGCTGAAGACCGCCTACAACAGCCCGGACATCTACGCCCCGGCCTGGCTGCTGGACGTCGACAACAAGTACGGCTTCGGGCAGTGCGAGGACGGCACCACCAAGCCCAGCCTGATCAACACCTTCCAGCGCGGCCCGGAGGAGTCGGTCTGGGAGACCGTGCCGCAGCCCGACTGCGACGTGTTCAAGTACGGCAACAGCAGCTCCGGCTTCCTCAGCCTGTTCAACGACGGCGGCGGCTCGTACAGCAAGCAGTACAAGTACACCGACGCGCCCGACGCCGACGCCCGGCTGATCCAGGCCGCCTACTGGGCCGGGCAGTTCGCCAAGTCGCAGGGCAAGAGCGCGGCCATCACCGCGACCCTCGACAAGGCCGCCAAGCTCGGCGACTACCTGCGGTACTCGCTCTACGACAAGTACTTCAAGCAGGCGGGCAACTGCCTCGGATCCACCACCTGCCCCGCCGGCAGCTCCAAGGCGAACGAGCAACTCGGCCTGCTCACCTGGTACTTCGCCTGGGGCGGGGCGGCCGACGGCAGCTGGTCGTGGCGGATCTCCGGCTCCGCCGCCCACCAGGGCTACCAGAACCCGATGGCCGCCTGGGTGCTCGCCAACGACCCCGGCCTGAAGCCGCTCTCGCCGAGCGCGGCCACCGACTGGGCGGGCAGCCTGGACAAGCAGCTCCAGTTCTTCCAGTGGCTGCAGTCCACCGAGGGCGGCATCGCCGGCGGCGCCACCAACAGCTGGGGCGGGAACTACGGCGACGACGCGCCGCCGCCGGCCGGTGACCCGACCTTCTACGGCCTGTACTACGACTGGCAGCCCGAGTACCACGACCCCGCCTCCAACCAGTGGTTCGGGTTCCAGACCTGGTCGATGGAGCGGTTCGCCGAGTACTACTACACCACCGGCGACACCCGGGCGAAGGCCATCCTCGACAAGTGGATCCCCTGGGCGATGTCGGTCTCCAAGGCCGACCCGGCCACCGGCACCCTGACCACCCCCGAGAAGCTCACCTGGACCGGCGCGCCCGACACCTGGAGCGCCACCAGCCCCGGGGGCAACACCGGCCTGCACGTCACCGCGAGCGGCAGCGCCACCGACGTCGGCGTGGCCGGCTCGCTCGCCAAGACCCTCGCGTACTACGCGGCCAAGTCCGGCAGCAGCGGCGCCCAGAAGTTCGCCCAGAACATCCTGGACACCCTGCACGCCAAGTACACCGACAACCTGGGCTACTCGGCCCCCGAGACCCGCGCCGACTACAGCCGCTTCACCGAGGCGTACTCGGCGACCACCCACCAGGGCCCGTACATCCCGCCGGGCTGGACCGGCACCTACCCGGACGGCACCAAGATCAGCTCGTCCAGCAACACCTTCCTGTCCCTCCGCCCCTGGTACACCAGCGACCCGCAGTGGTCCAAGGTGCAGGCCTACCTCGACGGCGGCGCCGCGCCGACCTTCAACTACCACCGGTTCTGGGCCCAGGCGGACATCGCCACGGCCTTCGACACCTTCGCCCAGCTGTTCCCGACGGTGAACCCCGGCAGCTGACCGGGCCACCCCGGCCCCGGCTCCTGGTCCGGCCCCGGTTCCGCGCTAGTCCGCGGAGCCGGGGCCGCGACTTCGCGCCGGGTGGCCCCCCGGTGGGGAGGGGCCACCCGGCGGGAGGGTCAGGCCGCGGGGCCGGCGGGGGCGTGCAGGAGCTCGGCCAGCACCTTGGGCAGCTCGTCGGCGGAGCCGGCGGTCCGGGCGCGCCAGGCCACGTGCCCGTCCGGCCGGACCAGGACGCCGCCGTCGGCGTCGACCTCGCGCAGCCGCTCCCAGGCCCCGTACGGGTCGCGCAGGCCCTCGGCGGAGCCGATCGTGCGGACCGTCACCGGCACCCCGGTGAGCCGGGCGGCCTCGCGGGCGGCGTCGTGCCAGCGGTCGCCGCCGCGGCCGGTGAGCAGGACGAAACGGCCCCGGCCGACCACGTCCAAGGTGGAGCGGCGCCGGCCGCCGTCCTCCAGCCAGGCGTGCGGCAGACGCGCGCCGGGCCAGGTGGTGGGCTGGTAGTACAGCTCCGGGTCCCGGTCGTTGACCGGCTCGGGCGTGCCGTCGTCCACCCGGGCACCGCCGCGGTAGCGGTAGCCGATCTCGACGCCGTGCGCGTTGACCTGGTAGTTGATCCGGTCGGTCGCTTCGGCCAGCGCGGCGCGCCGGGCGGCGGCCTCCTCGGTGTCGTCGCCGAGGCCGCGCAGCAGCTCCCACTGCTCGGTGGCGCTCTGCCCGGCGGTGAAGCCCAGGGCCGCCGGGATGCCGAGGAAGTCCATCATGCTGCGGACGGCGCGGTCGACGATCTGGCCGCCCACCGGCAGCCGCTCGGCCTGGTAGGTGTCCAGCAGCGCGGGCGAGGCCGCGCCGTCCAGCACCAGCTTCAGCTTCCAGGAGAGGTTGAAGGAGTCCGCGACCGCCGAGTTCAGCCCGAGGCCGTTGGTCGGCGGCATCTGGTGCACCGCGTCGCCGACGCAGAACACCCGGCCGTTGGCGTAGCGGGGGGCGACGACCGCGTTGACCTCCCACGGCGAGACGTTCTTGATCCGGATGTCGACGGACGGGTCGCCGATGCTCTCCCGGATGTGCGCCAGGATCTCCTCGTGGTCGTCGCGGTCGAACTCCGCGCCGTGGTCGAGGAAGCGCAGGTAGACCCACTCGTTCCAGGGGCGGATGCTGACGAACACCCGGCCGTCCTCCGGCGGGTTGCCGGGCACGGCGCCCATGTACAGGATGGCCGGGCGGTCGGCGCAGTACTGCGAGAGGTCCGCCTCGAACCAGACCGAGGCGACCTTGGCCAGCCCGGTGAGGCCCTCCACGGTGAGTCCGGCCTGCTCCATCACCCGGCTCCGCGCACCGTCGGCGCCGATCACGTAGTCGGCGCGCACGGTGTACTCCAGGCCGGACTGCCGGTCGGCGACCACGGCCGTGACGCCGTCCTCGTCCTGCTCCAGGCTCAGGAACTCCTGCCCGAGGCGGAGTTCACCGACCCCGGCCTGCCGGACCTGCTCGACCAGCAGCGGCTCCAGCAGGTGCTGCGCGAGGTTGCACATCGTGCTCGGGCTGGCCGCCAGGTAGTCGCCGATCCGGTCCGGGCCGTTGCCGTAGGCGTCCAGCCGGCTCACCTCGGGGCCGGCGAAGGTCGACATGAAGACGTGGTTGGCCAGCAGCGGGCTCGGGGTCGCCTCGGCCGCCACCTGCTCCTCGACACCGAGGTCGCGCAGGATCTCGCCGGTGCGCTGGTTCAGCAGGTGGGCCCGGGGGGTGTGGGCCGTGCCCGGGTACTTGCCGATCAGCAGGTGGGCGACGCCGTAGCGGGAGAGCGCCAACGAGGCGGTCAGGCCGGCCGGACCGGCGCCGACGATCAGGACCGGGACGCGGACGTCGGGGGTGGTGGTCGTGGTCACTTCGCGGCCTTCCGTGCGTAGCCGGCGTAGATCACCGACGTGTCCTTGTGCACACCGAGCTCGAACCGCCGCCCCAGCTCGCCGTACGTGATCTCGCCCCGGGCCCTGCTGCGCATCGCCTTCAGCAGCTCCAACTGCGGCCGGTTGGAGGCGAATCCGACGAGGTCCTGATTGGTCAGGCCGTGCTTGCGGAAGACCGCGTGGAGCTCGGCCGGCTTGATGAAGCTCTTCCAGTCGTGCAGGTCCTTGGGCGCGAAACTGACGGACTTCCAGTCCTGCGCCATCTTGATCATCGCCAGCTTGGACCGGAAGGTCCGGTTGATGGTGTCGTAGAGGTAGTGGCCGCCCGGCTTGAGCACCCGCACGGCCTCGCCGACCGCCTGGTCCACCGAGGTCACGTGCTCCAGGGTGTCGCAGCAGTACACCAGGTCGAAGGTCCCGTCGGGGAAGGGGAGTTCCTCGGCGAAGCCCTGCTGGTAGGTGATCTCGAGACCGGACTGCCGGGCGTGCTCGCCCGCGGCCTCCAGGGACGGGCCCGAGGGGTCCACGCCGGTGACCAGACACCCGGCGCCGGCGAAGAGCTCGGCCAGCAGGCCGCCGCCGCACCCCACGTCGAGCACCTTGAGGCCCGCGAGCTCCAGCCGCAGCTTGTTGGTGAGGACGTCCCGGAAGTAGTCGAACCGGGCCGGGGTGAAGGCCTCCAGCGCGGCGAACGGCTGGTCGTCCTGCCACCAGGAATGCGTGTTGTAGACGTCGTTGTCGACGGGCATGATGCGACTCCTCAGGAGATCTTGACGGTCGGACGGTAGAGGTCGAGCCAGACGGCCAGGTCGAGGACGCGTTCGAAGGCCTCGCGCTCGTCCCGGTCGACGGCCTCGGGCCGGGCACCCGCGGCCGCCGTCAGCGCGGCGCGGTCGAAGAACGCGACCGCCTGGTGGTCGCCCGACAGCAGGTCGCCGACCTGCCGCTGCAACTGCCCCACGTAGGCGAGTTGCTGGGTGTGCGGGTAGAGGGCCTTCGCCCGCTCCACCACCGACCCGGGCAGGACGTCCCGCACCGCGGCGCGCAGCAGGCTCTTCTCCCGGCCGTCGAAGGTCTTCATCGCCCAAGGGGTGTTGTAGACGTACTCCACCAGGCGGTGGTCGCAGAACGGCACGCGCACCTCGAGACCGACCGCCATGCTCATCCGGTCCTTGCGGTCCAGGAGCAGGCCCAGCAGGCTGGTCAGGTGCACGTGGCAGAACTCGCGCATCCGCCGCTCGTGCGCGTCCTCGCCGTCCACCACCGGGATGTCGGCGACCGACTCGTTCCAGCGCTGCGCCCAGTAGCCGGGGACGTCGAGGGTCTTCAGCAGCAGCTCGGCGTCGATCAGCTTGGTCGGGTGCTTGCGCGGGCCGAGCCCGGAGGCGGTCACCCACGGGAACATCGGGACCTGCTGGACGGCCGGCAGGTGGAACCACGGGTAGCCGCCGAAGATCTCGTCGGCCGACTCGCCGGACAGGGCGACCGTCGAGTGCTGGCGGATCGCCTTGAACAGCAGGTACAGCGAGTTGTCCGCCTCGCCGAAGCCGAACGGCAGGTCGCGGGCGGTCACGGTGGCCAGGCGCACCTCGGGGTCGGCCAGGGCCTGGTGGTCGAGCCGGATGTCGTGGTGGTCGGTGCCGACGTGCTCGACCACCGCGCGGGCGAACGGCGCGTCCTGCGAGCCGCGCAGCTCGTCGGGGCGGAACGCGTCCGGCTGCTCGAAGTCGACGGTGAAGGTGCGGGCCCGCTCGCCCTGGGCCGCCAGGCGGCGGCCGGCCAGGGCGGTGAGGGCGCTGGAGTCGAGGCCGCCGGAGAGCAGCACGCACTGCGGCACGTCGGCGACCAGCTGCCGGGCCACGCTGTCCTCCAGCAGCTCCCTGACGTGCGCGACGGTGGTCGCGGTGTCGTCCCGGTGCTCGGCGACCTCCAGTCGCCAGTACACGTGCTCGCGCAGGCCCGAGCGGTCGACGGTCACCATGGTGCCCGGCTTGACCTCGTGCATGCCCGCCCAGACCGCGCGGCCGGGGGCCTTGACGAATCCGAACAGTTCACGGAAGCCGTCGGTGTCCACCACCGGGTCCACCGCCGGGTGGGCGAGCAGGGCCTTCGCCTCCGAGCCGAACAGCACGCCGTCGGCGGTCGGGTAGTAGTAGAGCGGCTTGATGCCCAGCCGGTCGCGCAGCAGCACCAGCTTGTCCACGCGGCCGTCCCAGATGCCCAGCGCGTACATGCCGTTGAGCCGGTCGGCGATCCCCTGCCCCCACTCCAGGTAGCCGCGCAGCACCACCTCGGTGTCGCTGGAGGTGCGGAACTCGTGCCCCCGGCGGCGGAGTTCGTCCCGGAGCTCGGTGAAGTTGTACGCCTCACCGCTGTACGTCATGGCGACCGGGCCGTCCGGTGTCTCGACCACCATCGGCTGCACGCCGCCCGTCAGGTCGATGATCGCGAGCCGGCGGTGGCCCAGCGCGGCGTGCGGGGACAGCCAGGTGCCGGCGGCGTCCGGACCGCGGCAGGCCATGGTGTCGGTCATGGCGGTCAGGGTGGAGAGTTCACGTTCGAGGTCGTGCTGGAAGGAGATCCAGCCGGCGATCCCGCACATTCGGTTCTTCTTTCGTTCGGGCTTTCGTTCGGGGGGCGGGGGTGGGCCGGGCGGTCAGCGGTGCGCGGCGCCGTGCCGGGAGGCCATGTACGCGGGCAGGCCGTCGATGTGCGAGCGGCCGGTGGGGGCGAAGAAGAAGCGGTCCAGCGGGCCCTGGAGGAACGACCACGGGCTGTTCAGCTCGGCCGCCCAGCGCCAGCCGAACCGGGCGCCGTTCTCGGTCGGCTCGACCACGTAGTCCTCGACCAGGTGACGGAAGATCGGGCGGGTCGCCTCGGTCGCGGAGAAGGTCTTGCGGGTGCCCTCCTCCCAGCGGAAGAAGCGCTCGCGGAGGGTGAAGTCACCGTCCATCTCGATCTCGCGGGTGGTGCCGACACCGAACGGACGGGGCGAGGTCCAGGTGAGGCGCCGCATCCCCTTCGTCCAGCTGGACACGCCGTCGCCGGTCAGGGCCGCCCAGGTCTCCTCCACGGAGAACGGCACCTCCACCGTACGGGCGTGGTAGAGCTTGGCCGTGGCGAAGAGCGAGTCGTCGGCCTCCTCGATCGGGTACCAGCGTGTGGCCATGGCGTCGGGTCCTTCCGGGAACGGGTCAGCGGGTCGGGGCGGGGTGGGAACGGGGTCGGGCAGGACGGGGCCGGAGCTCACGGCTCAGCCCTTGCGGGCCCGGAACAGGCCGACGGAGCCGCGCACGACGAGGTCGAAGTCGTCGAAGGACTGCTTCAGCTGGTCGCGCAGGTCCTCCAGGTCGTCCTGGTCGTTGTGGAAGACGCCCTTCGCGTTGAGGTTGTCCATCAGCCAGCGGCCGGCCCGGGTGACCGGGACCCCCTTCGACAGCACGGTGCTGCCGAAGACCGTGCCGCCGGGCTTCACGGCCGCGGCCGCGTGCCGGATGGCCACGCCCTTCTCGCGCAGGCTGCCGGGGATGCAGTGCAGCAGGAAGCTCAGGGCGGCCGAATCCTGGCTCTCGGCGGGCACCGGCAGCGGCTCCAGGGCGTTGGCGACCACCTTGGTGGTCCTGAAGTGCGCGAGCCGCTCGGCGGTGAAGTCGAGCGTGCTGGGGTTGAGGTCGGCCAGCGTGATGTGCGGGTTCGACACCGGGAACCGGGCGTGCGCCAGCAGGTAGCCGGTGCCGACACCGATCTCCAGGTGCTTCGCGCCGACGCAGTCGGTGTACATCTGCCGGAAGTTCTGCGGCGAGCACCGCCAGAACAGCGGAGCGCTGCCGCGGAAGACGATCAGGTCGTAGAAGGTCAGCGCGCGGCGGTGGTAGGGGGCCATGCCGTCGTGGACGGCCTGGTCCAGGGCGGCGGGCTGCTGGCTGTTGTCAGTGCTCATGTTCTGCTCACCTTCGTCGGGAATCGGAGATCGTGCTGGTCGGGACGGTCAGGCGACCGGCTCGGCGAGCCGGCCGAGTCGGTCGAGGACGGCGTGCACGGTGCTGGGGCTGTGCTCGCCGGTCATCGTGAAGTGGTCGCCCGGTACCTCGGCCCCGGTGTGCGGAGCCGGCCAGGAGGCCTGCCAGTCGGCGGCGGGGAAACCGGGCAGCGGCCGGGCGGCGCGCAGGTGGAGCGTGGGCGTGGCCAGGGGCCGGGGCTGCCAGGCCTCGAAGAGCCGGGCGTAGCCGCCCATCGCGGTGAGGCAGACGTCGTCCAGCAGGTTCCCGGCGGGAATCCGACCGTCCGTCAGCTGGGCGGCGATCTCCGCCTGGATGCGGGGAAGTATGGCACTGCCGGGCCGGTAGCTGTCCAGCAGGACGACCGACACCGGGAGGGCGCCGAGTTCCTCCAGGCGCGCCGCCACGGCGTGCGCGATCCAGCCGCCGGCCGAGTGGCCCAGGAGTGCGAACGGCTGCCCGGCGGCCAGCCGTTCGACGTCCTCGGCGTGCAGGCGCACCAACGCGTCGAGATCGGCCGGGAGTTGCTCGCCCGCGGCGAAGCCGGGAGCGGGCAGCGCCCAGAGCTCGTGCCGGCCGCCCACGGCGGCGGCGAGCCGCGCGTACTGGTGCGCGCCGGACCTGCTCGCGAACGAGGGGAAGCAGAAGAAGCGGGGCGCGGCCGGGCCCTGGGTGAGGCGGACGGGAGCCGGTCGGCCTGGCGCGGCGGGCGGGCTGTCGAAGGTGTCGCGGAACCGCGCGGCGGCGGTGAGGAGTTCGGTGAACTCCGCGAACCGGCCCAGCTCCGCCGCACGCGGTGCGAGCGAGGCCAGCAGGCCGCCGGACGGACCGGTCGGCGGCGTCGGTTCGGCGTCCAACCGGGCCAGCAGGTGGGCGGCGAGGGCGTCGAGCGTGGAGTGCTCGAACACCGCCGTGGCGGGCAGCTCCAGCCCGGTGGCGGCCTGGAGGGTGGCGCTCAGCTCGGTCGCGGCGAGCGAGTCGAGCCCCAGCTCGGGCAGGCTGAGACCGGTCTCCACGTCCTCGGTCGAGGCGTGACCGAGCGCGGCGGCCACTTCTGCGGCCACCAACTCCCGGAGGAACGGGCCGCGTTCGGCCGGGCTGAGGGTGGACAGCCGTACTTGCGGCCGCTCGGCGGTCTCCGCTTCGGGCGTACGGGGGGAGCCCGGCGCGGTGGCGGGCACCTCGGCGCTGTGCTCGGTGGGCTGGGCGACCGCGGTGACGCCCTTCGGCCAGAACCGGCGGCGCTGGAACGCGTAGGTGGGCAGGGCGACCCGGCCCTCACCGGAGTCGGTGAGGACGGCCGCCCAGTCCACCGGGACGCCACGGACGTGGGCACCGGCGAGCGCGGTCAGCGCGCTGTCCGCCTCCGGCCGGCCGTACCGCAGCAGCGGCAGCGCTGCCGGAGCCGGGCTCCGGTCGGCCAGCGCGCCCCGCACCAGGGCGGACAGGACGCCGCCGGGGCCGAGTTCGAGGAAGGTGGTCACGCCGTCCTCCGCCATCCGGAGCAGTCCGTCGTGGAAGCGCACCGCCTCCCGGATGTGCCGGACCCAGTACTCCGGGGTGCACACCTGCTCGGCCGAGGCCGGCCCGCCGGTCAGGTTCGACAGCAGCCGGATCCGCGGCGGCCGGTACGCGAGCCCGCTCGCCGCCTCGTGGAAGCGGTCCAGCACACCGTCCATCAGCGGCGAGTGGAAGGCCCGGGTGACCCGGAGGCGCTTCGTCCGGCACCCACGTGCGGTGAGGACGGCCGCGACCTCCTCGACCGCCTCGGCCAGGCCGGAGAGCACGATGGCGCGCGGCCCGTTGACGGCGGCGATGCCGAGCTGGTCCTCCCGGCCCGCCAGCAGCGGTAGCACCTCGTCCTCGGATGCCTCGACGGCCACCATCGCGCCGCCACCCGGCGAGTCCTGCATCAGCCTGCCGCGCGCGGCGACCAGGCGGCAGGCGTCCTCCACCGTCAGCACGCCGGCCGCGCAGGCCGCCGTGAGTTCGCCGACGGAGTGGCCGCCGACGTAGTCGGGCGTCACGCCCCAGGACGCCAGGAGGCGGAAGGACGCCAGGCCGACGGCGAAGAGCCCGGCCTGGGTGAACACGGTCTCGTCGAGCAGGGCGGCCGTGGGGGTGCCCTCCGGGGCGAACAGGACGTCGCGCAGCGCCGGGCGCCCGGGCTCGGCCAGGTGCTGGTCCAGCTGCTCGCACACCTCGTCCAGCGCCTGCGCGAAGACCGGATGGGCCTGGTGGAGGCCCTGGCCCATGCCGGGCCGCTGGCTGCCCTGGCCGGGGAAGAGGAAGCCGACCCGGCCGGGGGCCACGGTGCCCCGGAGCACTCCGGGCGTGGTGCCGTCGGTGGCCAGCGCGTCGAGTCCGGCCCGCAGTTCGGGCAGGTCGCGGCCGAGCACGACCGCCCGGTGCGGCAGGGCGGCCCGGGACAGCGCCAGCGAGCGCCCGACGGCGGTGGGGGTGACGGCGGGGGCCTCGGCGGAGGGGGCCGCCTCGGCGAGGTGGTCCCGCAGGCGCTCCGCCTGGCCACGCAGGGCGGCCGTGCCGCGGGCCGAGACCGGCCAGGCGACGAGCGGCGGGGGCGCGTCGTCCCCGGACGCGGCGGGCAGGGGCGCGTCGTTCCCGGACACGCCGTCCCCGGACGCGGCAGGCAGGGGCGCCTGTTCGGGCACCGTCGGGGCCTGTTCGAGGATCACATGGGCGTTGGTGCCGCTGATGCCGAAGGCGGACACGCCCGCGCGCCGGGGACGGCCGCCCTCCGGCCAGGCCACCGGCTCGGTGAGCAGGGCGACCGCACCGGAGGACCAGTCGACGTGCGGGGTGGGGGCGTCGGTGTGCAGGGTGGGCGGCAGGAGGCCGTGCTCCATCGCCTTCACCATCTTGATCACGCCCGCCATCCCGGCCGCCGCCGCGGTGTGCCCGATGTTCGACTTCACCGAGCCCAGCCACAGCGGCCGTTCCGCCGACCGGTCACGCCCGTACGTCGCGAGCAGCGCCTCGGCCTCGATCGGGTCCCCGAGCGGCGTGCCCGTCCCGTGCGCCTCGACCGCGTCCACCTCGTCCGCCGCCAGCCCGGCGCTGGCCAGGGCCTGCCGGATGACCCGCTGCTGGGCGGGACCGTTGGGCGCGGACAGGCCGTTGCTCGCGCCGTCCTGGTTGGTCGCCGAGCCCCGGATCACGGCCAGCACCGGATGCCCGTTGCGGCGGGCGTCGGACAGCCGCTCCAGCAGCAGCACACCCGCACCCTCGCCCCAGGCGGTGCCGTCGGCCGCGGCGGCGAACGGCTTGCACCGGCCGTCCGGGGCCAGTCCGCGCTGCCGGCTGAAGCCGATGAACGCCTGCGGCGTGGACAGCACGGTGACGGCCCCCGCGAGCGCGAGCGTGCTCTCGCCGGCGCGCAGCGACCGGCAGGCCAGGTGCAGGGCGACCAGGGACGAGGAGCACGCGGTGTCCACCGTCAGGGCCGGCCCCTCCAGCCCGTAGGTGTAGGCGAGCCGACCGGAGATGACGCTGGCCGCGTTGCCGGTCAGCAAATAGCCCTCCAGGTCGTCCGGGCGTTCCTGGGCCAGCAGGTGGTAGTCCTGGCCGCTGCTGCCGGCGAAGACGCCGGTCCGGCTGCCGCGCAGGGACTCCGGGTCGATGCCGGCGCGTTCGAAGGCCTGCCAGGAGGTCTCCAGCAGCAGCCGCTGCTGCGGGTCCATGGCGAGGGCCTCGCGCGGGCCGATGCCGAAGAAGGCGGCGTCGAAGCGGTCGGCGTCATGGAGGAAGCCGCCCTCGCGGGCGTAGGTGCGGCCGGGGCGCTCGGGGTCGGGGTCGTAGAGGTTGTCGAGGTCCCAGCCCCGGTTCTCGGGGAACGGCGTGATCGCGTCGCGGCCGTCCGCGACCAGCCGCCACAGGTCCTCGGGGCTGCGCACCTCGCCCGGGTAGCGGCAGGCCATGGCGACGATGGCGATGGGCTCCTCGTCGTCGGCGGTCGCCGCGGGGAGGTGCGGGGCGTCGTCGACCGACGGTTCGGTGCCGGCGAGTTGGGCGAGCAGGTGGCGGCCCAGGGCCTCGGGCGTCGGGTGGTCGAAGGCGACGGCGGCCGGGAGCCGGAGGCCGGTGGCGGCGATCAGCCGGTTGCGCAGCTCGACCGCGGTGAGCGAGACGAATCCCAGCTCGTGGAAGGAGCTTCCCGGCGGGATCGGAACGGTGAGGCCGAGGACGGCGGTCGCGTGGGACCCCACCAGGTCGAGCAGCAGACGCTCGCGGTCGGGCTCGGCCAGTTCGGCCAGGCGTCGGCGCAGCTGCGCCCCGGCCGAATCCGCGGCGCCTTCGTCCGGTTCGGCGATCGGCGTGCCCGTCCCGACGGTGTCCACCCAGTAACGGCGGTGCTGGAAGGGGTAGGTGGGGAGGTCGGGGTGGGTGCCGGGGGTGAGGAAGGGGGT
>NZ_JBHSOF010000046.1:0-69107 GCF_042656005.1 Kitasatospora misakiensis
AGAAGCCGTCGAGGTGCGTGCCCCGGCGTCGGCCCGCAGGCGGGGGTTTGAAGACAGGCCCTAGGGCCTCCGGGCCCGCCCCGCCGTGCGTCCCCGGCGCACGGCGGGGTGGAAGACCGGCTCACGGAGGCCGACGGTGCCAGAGGTACGGGGGTGGCCGCCGGCGGTTTGTCCCCGCACCCGGCCGGCGGTACGCGGCGCGGTCGTGGTTCCGGCTGCCGGGGGTGGCTGCGATGATCGGCGGGGGACCGTTCGTCACCGCCCGGGAGGACCGCCCGTGAGCCGCTCCGACACCGCGCCCGGAGCCGTGCTGGCCCGCGAGCTGGCGGCCGTGCTGCGCGGCGAGGTCCGGTTCGGCGCCGCCGAGCGGACCGTCTACAGCCAGGACGCCTCCAACTACCGCCACCTGCCGCTCGGCGTCGTCAAACCCGCCGACCAGGACGACGTCCGCACCGCGCTCGCGCTCTGCCGCCAGTACGGCGTGCCGGTGGTGGCGCGCGGCGCCGGGACGAGCATCAGCGGGCAGGCGATCGGCCCCGGCGCCGTGGTCCTCGACTTCCGCCGCCACCTCGGCGCCGTCCTCGCCGTCGACCCGGAGCGCCGGACGGCGCGGGTCGAGCCGGGCACGGTGCTGGACGACCTGCAGCGGGCCGCCCACCCGTACGGGCTGCGGTTCGGCCCCGACCCGTCCACGCACAGCCGCTGCACCCTCGGCGGCATGATCGGCAACGACTCCTGCGGCGCGCACTCGGTGGCCTGGGGCCGGACGGCCGACAACGTCGAGTCGCTGGACCTGCTGCTCGCCGACGGCACCGAACTGACCGTCGGCGGCCCGCTCGACCCCGCCGAACGCGCCACGCTCGCCGCCCTGCCCGGGCGCGTCGGCCAACTCCACCACCGGCTCCAGGAGTTCACCGAACAGAACCTCGCCGTCATCCGCCGGGGCATGCCCGAGCTGCCCCGCCGGGTCTCCGGCTACCCGCTGGACGCCCTGCTGCCCGAACGCGGCCACCACCTGGCCCGGGCGCTCACCGGCACCGAAGGCACCTGCGCGCTGCTGCTCGGCGCCACCGTCCGGCTGGTCGAGGACCCGCCCGCGCGCGCCCTGGTGGTGGCCGGCTACCCGGACGAGACCGCCGCCGCGGACGCCGTGCCCGCGCTGCTGCCGCTCGGCCCGCTCACCGTCGAGGGCATGGCCGCCGACCTGATCGCCGCGCTGCTCGCCGCCGGTCCGCGCCCGCCCGCCCTCGACCGGCTGCCCGACGGCGCCTGCTGGCTCTTCCTGGAGACCGGCGGCGCGACGCCCGCCGAAGCGCTGGACGCCGCCCGCCGGCTCGCCGAGGCCGTCCGGCGCGAACGCGTCGCCACCGCCGCCGTGGTCACCGACCCGGCCGAGCAGCGCCAGCTCTGGGGCGTGCGCGAGGCCGGCGCCGGGACGGTGACGAGGCTGCCCGGCGGCGGCGAGGCCTGGCCCGGCTGGGAGGACTCGGCCGTCCCGCCGGAGCGGCTCGGCGACTACCTGCGCGCACTGCGCGCCCTGCTGCGCCGGCACGACCTGCACGGCGTGCCGTACGGGCACTTCGGCGAGGGCTGCGTCCACCTGCGGATCGACTTCCCGCTCGCCGCGCCCCACGGGGTGCCGGTGTTCCGGGAGTTCATGGAGCAGGCGGCCGATCTGGTGGTCTCGTACGGCGGTTCGCTCTCCGGCGAGCACGGCGACGGGCAGGCCCGCGCCGAACTGCTGCCGCGCATGTACCCGCCCGAGATCATCGCGGCGTTCCGGGAGTTCAAGCGGATCTGGGACCCGGAGAACCTGCTCAGCCCCGGCACCCTGGTCGATCCGCGCCCGCTCGACGCCGACCTGCGCTTCACCGGCCCGGTGCGCGAGCTGCCGCTCGCCCTGCCGCTCGCCCTGCCACTCGCTCTGCCGTACGAGCAGGACGACGGCAGCCTCGCCAAGGCGGTGCGCCGCTGCGTCGGCGTCGCCAAGTGCGTCGACCCGACCACGGGCGTGATGTGCCCCAGCTACATGGTCACGGGCGAGGAGCGGCACTCCACCCGCGGCCGGGCCCGGCTGCTCGCCGAGATGCTGCGCGGCGCGGCGGCCCCGCCCGGCCACCCGGGCGGGGCGGCGATCACGGACGGCTGGCGGTCGGCCGAGGTCCGCGAGGCGCTGGACCTCTGCCTCGGCTGCAAGGGCTGCGCGAGCGACTGCCCGGTCCACGTCGACATGGCCACCTACCGGAGCGAGTTCCTCCACCAGCACTACCGGCACCGGCCGCGGCCCGCCGCCCACTACGCGATGGGCCGGCTGCCGCTCTGGCTGCGGGGCGCCGCGCTCGCGCCCGGCCTGGTGAACACGCTCGCCCGCTCGCCCGCCGCCGGGGTGCTCAAGCGGCTCGGCGGCATCGACCCGCGCCGGGTGCTGCCGGTCCTGCCGCCGGAGACCTTCACCCGCTGGTACCGGCGGCACCGCGCCGAGCACCCGGCACCGGCGGGCGCGCGGCCCGTCCTGCTCTGGCCGGACACCTTCGCCAACCACCTCCAACCGGAGGTGCTGCGCGCGGCCGTCGAGGTCCTCGACCACCTCGGCTTCGACGCCCGGCTGCCGGCCGGGCCGGTCTGCTGCGGCCTGACCTGGTACTCCACCGGCCAACTCGGCGGCGCCCGGCGGGTGATGCGGCGCAGCCTGGCCGCGCTCGCCGCCACCGGCCTGCCCGCCGACACCCCGGTCGTCGGGATGGACCCGAGCTGCACCGCCACCCTGCGCGAGGAGGTGCCGCGCCTGCTCGGCGCCGAGGGCCGGCCGCTGGCCGAACGGACCCGCACCTTCGCCGAGTTCGTCGACGAGTACGCGCCGGACGCGCCGCTGCCGCAGCTGCCGGTGGACGCCGTCACCCAGACCCACTGCCACCAGCACGCGGTGCTCGGCAGCGCGGCGGACCGCCGGGTCGAGCGGCGGATGGGCGTCGACAACCGGGTCCTGGACTCCGGGTGCTGCGGGCTGGCGGGCAACTTCGGCTTCGAGCGGGGGCACTTCGAGATCTCGGTGGCGATCGCCGAGCGGGTGCTGCTGCCGGAGGTCCGGGCCGCCGGGCCGGACACGGTGATCCTCGCGGACGGCTTCAGCTGCCGCACCCAGATCGCCCAACTGGCGGACGGGCGGCGGGCCCTGCACCTGGCGGAGCTGATGCGGCGGGCGCTGCGGGCGGAGGCGGCGGAGGGGGCGGGCGAGTAGCGGGGGCCGCTGTCGCCGTGCTCCGCCGCCACCACCGCGACTCCCTGACACCGCCCGGCCCGGCCGCCACAATGGCGGCATGACCCTCACCACCGCTGAGGCGGACAAGATCCTGGCCGACAACTTCGCCCCCTGGGTGCAGGCGCTCGGCCTGTCGGTGACCGACACCGGCGAGCGCCACGCCGTACTCCGCCTGCCCTGGTCCGACCAGTTGGCCCGGGAGGGCGGCGCGCTGTCGGGCCAGGCCCTGATGGCCGCCGCCGACACCGCGAGCGTGATCGCGGTCTCGGCGGCCCGGGGCGGCTTCGGCCCGATGACCACCGTCCAGCAGTCCACCAGCTTCCAGCGCGCGGTCCTCGGGCAGGACGTCCTGGTGCACGCCCGCGTCACCAAGCTGGGCCGGCGGCTCGCGTTCCTGGACATCACCCTCACCGCCGAGGGCGAGGAGGAGCCGGCCGCCCACGCCACCACGCTCTACGCCCTGGCCTGAGCCCGCCGCCCGGACCGGTCTCGGACTTTGCAAAGTGCACTTTGCAAAGTCCAAGACCCGCCTCACGTGGGCGTTTCTGCCCTCTCCCTCACTTTGCAAAGTGCACTTTGCAAAGTGAGGGAGAGGGAGAGGATGGGGAAGCAGGAGTCGGAGCCCGGCGCCCGGAGGTCGCTCCGGGCGCCTAGCGGAAGGTGCGCGGTGTCAGGTAGTCCGGGACGACCACCCGGGTGCCCGGTGCGGCCTGGCGCACCTGGGCGAGGAAGGGGGCGAGGTCCGCGTCCGGCTGGACGGGGTTGACCAGCTCCGTCTCGAACCGGTCCCAGTGCACCGGCACCACCGTACGCGGGCGGCCCAGCGCCGCGAGCAGCCGGGGCACGTACCGGTGGGTGGCGGTACTGCTGGGCACCGCCACCATCGCGACGTCCGGCCGCAGCCCGGCCAGCTCACGCTCGGCGAAGTCGCTCGCGCCCATCAGGAACGCCGTGGGCCCGCCGGAAAAGGCCACCTGGAAAGCCAGCGTGTCGCCCTCCACCAGGTCCCCGATGGTCGCGGGCGGCTGCGCGGACACGGCGGGCACGGTGCCGGGCGCGAAGTACTGGTGCCGGGCGTTGCGGCTGTGCCGGCTCGCGACCGCCTCCACCACCAGGCCGTCCCCGAAGTCCAGGACCTCGCCGCCCCGCACCACCATCTGCGCCGCCGGGACGCCCCAGGCCCGCAACAGGCGGTTGATCACCACGCGCCGGGCCCGGGGTTCCGGACCGCGCGGGCCCCGCGAAAATCTCCCCGCGCCCGTCCTGGTCGCCGTTCCCGTCGCCGCCGAGGATCCCGTCCGCGCCGGCCGCTCGCCCGTCATGCGTCCTGCGGTGTCTCCAGCACCTCCTTCGAACGCGGCGAGTCCTCGGCGCAGACCGCCATCACGAACTCCGCCAGCCGCGCCTGCGGCATACCGCGCGCGATGTCCGCCTCGCTGATCATGCCGACCAGCTCGTGCTCCGGGTGGTTGATCACCGGCAGCCGGCGCACCCGGTGCTGTTCCATCACTCGCAGCACCTGTTCGACGTCCTCGTCCGCCTCCACCGTCATCGGCCGCCCCTGGGCCACCTCTCCCGCGGTCACCCGCTCCGGGTCGAGGCCCTCGGCGACGCATTTCAGCACGATGTCCCGGTCGGTGAGGATCCCCAGGAGCTTCTGGCGCTCCCCGCAGATCGGCAGCGCTCCCACGCCGCGTTCCTTCATGAGCCGGGCCGCGCTCGCGAGCGTCTCGTGCTCGCGCACGCACTCCGCGCCCTGGTGCATGATGTCGCCCGCACTGGTCATGATCGGCCTCCTGACCTGCCTGCCACTCCCATCACTCCATCGTGGTCCAGCACCCGGTGCCCCGCCACCGGACCCGCTACGCGACGTCCCGCCCGCCCTCCGGCGCGTCCTCCGGACCGCCCGCTGAGCCCTCCTCCGGCTCCAGCGGTGAATGCTCCAACAGCTCCTCCAGCGGGGGAAGTTCGAGCTGTTCCACACCGCGCACCGACGGCGCTTCGTCCCCCGCCACCGGCTCCTCCGGCTCCTCCGGCTCCGCCCGCTTGCCCGGCGCCGCCACCGCCTCCCCGGCGGCGCGCCGGTGGGTCTCCGCCGCGCTGTCCAGGAAGCGCAGCAGTTCCACCGGGAACGGCAGCACCAGCGTCGAGTTCTTCTCCGCCGCGACCTCCACGACCGTCTGCAACAGCCGCAGTTGGAGCGCCGCCGGGGTCGAGCTCATCACCGCGGCCGCCTCCGACAGCCGCGCGGACGCCTGGTACTCGCCGTCCGCCGTGATGATCCGCGCACGCCGCTCCCGCTCGGCCTCCGCCTGCCGGGACATCGAGCGCTTCATCGACTCCGGCAGGGCCACGTCCTTGATCTCCACCCGGTCGATCTCGATCCCCCAGCCGAGCGCCGGACTGTCGATCATCAACTCCAGCCCCTGGTTGATCGGTTCGCGGTTGGCCAGCAGGTCGTCCAGCTCGCTCTTGCCGATGATCGACCGCAGCGAGGTCTGCGCCACCTGGGAGATCGCGAAGTTGTAGTCCTGCACGTTGATGATCGCCTTCACCGGGTCCAGCACCCGGAAGTAGACGACGGCGTCCACCCGGACGGTCACGTTGTCCCGGGTGATGCCCTCCTGCGCCGGGATCGGCAGCGTCACGATCTGCACGTTCACCCGGCGCAGCTTGTCCGCGACCGGCACCAGGGCGACCAGTCCCGCCCCGCGCACCTCGTCGCGCACCCTGCCGAACCGGAACACCACTCCCTGTTGATACTGCTGCACGACCCGGACGCTCAGGCCCGCCACCACGGCCGCCAGAATCAGCACCCCGACGATGATCCCTATCACCACATCGACGACCATCACGGCCTCCTCGCGCGGCAGCGAGCCCCGGCCGTCGCCACCCCAGCCGGGCCGACGGCCGCCGGAACAGCTGGTTCCACGCTACGCCTGCCCGGGCGGCGCCGGAACGAACGCGCGCCCCGGACCCGGGAGAGGCCCGGGAGACGCCCTGGAGAGGCCCCGGAAACGCCCTAGGATCGTCGCCATGCCGCAGTCCCCCGCCGACGACCCGGACCACCCGCGCCACCCCGCCGCGGCCGCGGCCCGCGCCGCGGACCTCACCGTCCTCGACCGCGTCGTCACCGGCTGCCGGGCCTGCCCCCGCCTGGTCGAGTGGCGCGAGGCGACCGCCCGCACCAAACGCCGCGCCTACCTGGACTGGGACTACTGGGCCCGGCCCATCCCCGGCTTCGGCCCGCCCGACGCGCCGCTCGTCCTGGTCGGCCTCGCCCCCGCCGCACACGGCGCCAACCGGACCGGCCGGATCTTCACCGGCGACCCCTCCGGCGACCTGCTGTACGCCGCGCTGCACCGCCTGGGCCTCGCCAACCGCGCGCTCTCCGTCCGGCACGGCGACGGCCTCGCGCTGCACGGCGTGCGCATCACCGACCCGGTCCGCTGCGCCCCGCCCGACAACAAGCCGACCACCGCCGAACGCGACACCTGCCGCCCCTGGATCGCCCGCGAGTTCGAGCTCCTCCGGCCCACCGTGCGCAGCGTCGTCGCACTCGGCGGCTTCGCCTGGCAGGCGGTCCTCCCGGCCCTCGACGCGGCCGGCTGGAGCGTCCCGCAGCCCCGGCCGCTGTTCGGGCACGGCGCCCACGTCACGCTGCCCGCCCGTGACGGCGGGCCGCCACTGGAGCTGTACGGCTGCTACCACGTGAGTCCGCGCAACACGAACACCGGCCGGCTGAGCGTCCCCATGCTGCGTGAGCTGCTCCGCACCGCCGCCCTCGCCGCCGGGCTCGATCCGGCCGGGGAGTGAGCCCGACCGAGGCGTGAAGCCAGACCGGCCCGGGCGCCGCCGTCAGCCGAACCGCGCCAGCTTCGGCCGGGCCGCCCGTGCCCACACCTCCGGCAGCGCGAGCCGGGCCCGCTCCGCCTCCGCCAACTGCTGCCCGTACAGCACCCCGTAGCCGAACGGCTCCTGCGAGGCGCCCGCCCGCTCCCGCAGCGCGGCCGCCGCCACCACGGCGTCCTGGTGCTCGCCGAGCACCTCCTGGACGGCCTTCATCCGCGCGACGTACCGTTCCGCCGCCCGGCCCGCCACCGGCCGCGCCGTCTCGCCCGCGTACCGGGCGCGCTTGGCGGCCTTCCGGGCCTCGTGCAGCGCGAGGTCCCGCTCCTCGGTGTCCGCGAGTGCGGAGCGCACCCGGTCGGCCGTCCGGCGCTGCTCCCGCGCGGCCACCCGGGCCAGTTCCGGACCGGCCGGCCGGGCCGCCCGGCCGCGCAGCGGCGGTTCGGCCAGCAGCGCGGCCAGGCCGTCGGCCAGGGCTCTGCGGCGCGGACTGTCCAGCGCGGCGACCACCTCCGGCCGGATCCGCCGGTACTCGGCCTGCCCCCGGCGCTCCAGTTCGGCCGCGACCCGCTCGGGCGCGCACTCCTCGGGCAGGGCCCGCGCCCGCGCCGCCAGTCGCTCGTCGAGCACCTCCTGGTCGCGGGCCCGCCCCAACACCGCCGCCAGCCACCGCAGCTCGGCCACCAGCTCGTCGGTGGCCCCCGGTGCCAGCAGTCGCCGGTACGTCCGGAAGGCGCTGCGCAGCCGCCGGCAGGCGACCCGCATCCGGTGCACCGCGTCCGGCTCGTCCGCCCGTACGGCGGCGTCCAGCCCGGCCAGCTCCTCGGCCTGCGCCCGGATCCGCCCAAGCACCACATCACCCACGGTGACGATGTCAGCGGCCATCCGCCTGCACCCCTCTCCTGGGGCCTCCGGAACGCCTCCAGGCTAGCCCGCCCGCCCCCTCCCCACCCCCGGGCTCTGCGGAGTGGGAGGTCGGCCGGGTCGACTTCCTGCGCGGCGGCGCCGTCAGGGGCGCAGCTGGACGGCGAGGGCCATCGTGTAGCCGACCAGGGCGGCGAAGAAGGTGACGGCGGTGGTGTAGCGGGGGGTGAAGGGCAGGCCGGCGAGGGCGGGGTAGAGGAGGACGGCGGTGCCGGCGGCGAGGTCGGCGATGTAGAGGCCGCGGGGTGGGAGGACGCCGGTGGTGCGGGCGGCCCAGCCGGTGGCGACGAGGAAGCCGGTGAGCAGGATGAAGCCGGAGAGGAGGCCGGAGCCGATGCTGGAGAGGACGGTGTGCGGCTCGGGTGGGAGTTCGCCTTCGGGGACGGCCGGGCGCAGCCGGTGGGCGACGGCCAGGGCGCCGACGGCGAGGGTCACGCAGGCGGCGGCGCTCAGCAGCGGGACGGGGTTCATCGGCGGCTCCGGGAGCTCGTGTGGTGGTGACCGAGGGCGGCGGCGAGCGCGGCGGGGACGAGCACGGTGAGGACGAGGACGGCGGTCCAGGTGGTGGGGTCGAGGCGCGCGGCCGGGGGTGCGGCGGCGGGCGGGCCGGGCGCGGCGACGGCGGTGAGGGTGGCGGTCGGGGCCGGCGGCGGAGGCCGGGGCGGGGGCGGTGAAGTCCAGCTCGGGGAGGCCTGTTCGGGCGTGGGCGTGGGCGAGGGGGACGGTTCGGGCGCCGGTCGGACGGTGAGCGGGGCGCGGGGCGGGGCCGGTGGCGGCTTCGCGAGGTGCGGGGTGGCCGCCGGGGAGGTCCGCGTGGCCGACGCCGCGGCCGGTTCGGGGAGGGGAGCGGGAGCCGGAGCCGGAGCGGGAGCGGAAACGGACGAGGGTGGTGGCGGCGGTGGGGCGGGGACGGCGGTCGGCGCGGGGGTGGCCGCGGGTGAGGGCGCAGCAGTGGGCGAGGCCGAGGCCGACGGCGGCACCGACGGCGACGGGCACGGCGTCACCGGGTGCGGCGGGGACGACGGGTGCGGCGGGAACGACGGCCAAGGCGGCCACGGCGGCCACGGCACGTCGGGCACCCCCGGCCCCGGGCCACGGGCATAATCCATCGCCCGATTGTCGGACGACCCCACCACCCCCGTCAGCTCCTGACGCCCCGTCACCCGCCCGTCCCCCGTCAAACCCACCCCTCCGGTGAACTCCCCGCCCCCGCACCGCGAACGGACGACCGATGCGGGACAATCTGTGCCCCGATCCGGCCGTCCACCCCGACGCACCCTCGTGCCCGGCGCGAGCCTCGTGACATACTCCCGAGCGTGACGACCTCCACCCACGCGACGAGGGCCCTGCGGGCCGCGGTGTTCACCGCGCTCGCCGTGCCGCTGTCCGCGTTGGGCCAGGTGGTGATCACCGGTCGCCCGCTGCCGCTCATCCTGGTGGTGGCCGCGACCGCCGTCGTCTTCCTGGCCGCGGCCGCGCTGGCCGGCGGCGAGCGCCGGCTGTCGCAGATAGCGGCCGTGATGGTCCCGGTCGAGCTGCTGCTCAACACGACGTTCAATCTGGGCCAGACCAGCTGTGGTCCGGCCCTCGGCGGCGACCTCCCCGCCCGCGGCATGAACCTGCTGGTCTGCGGCGGCGGTTCGGTGGACGGGTCCTCGCTGCTCTACGGCCAGTTGGGGCACTCCGGGCGGTTGGCGCCCGCGGCCACCCAACTGCTGCTCCTGCTGGTGCACCTGGTGATCGCGCTGGCCGCCGCCGCGTGGCTGCGGCTGGGTGACGCCGCCCTGTCGGGTCTGGCACGCGCCCTGCGCGCGTTGCGCCAGGCCGTCGCGGCGCCGCTGCGGGCGCTGGTCGTGCTGCTGGTGCCGGCGCCGGCGCGGCCGGTGCTGCGGGTGCCGCTGCCGGTCTCGGACCGCCGCCGCCCGCGCCGCGAGGACGTGGTGCTGAGCCCGGCGCCGCGCCGTGGCCCGCCGCTGCTCGCGCCTTCCTGCTGACGACACCCGAGGACGAGCTGAAGACCAGCCGACGATCCGACGTCGGGCTCCCGGGTGTCGGGCGGGCGGCGCACAACTCCGCGTCCTGTCCAGGATCCCCCTCCGCCCGTACGCGCCCGCGCCCCGCGCGAGAGCGCCGTGCGCCGGAGCGGGACACCCCCGCGCGCCCGGTGGCGCGCCCCCCTTACGGAGTTGACCGAGCATGGCTCACCCCACCCAGAAGCCCTCGCGCAAGCAGGCCCAGAAGATCAGCGCCCGTGAGCGCATCCAGGAGGCGCAGCGCCAGGAGAAGGTCGCGGCCAAGCGCCGTCAGCGGATCGTCCTCGCCGTCTCGCTCGTCGTCGGTCTGGCCCTGGTCGGCGGCACCGCGCTGGCGATCAGCACGGCCGGCGACGACAAGTCCTCCTCGGAGGCGGCCGAGCCGACCGCGCTGGTCGTCCCGGCGAACACCTCCGGTACGGACGGTACGGTGATCACCTACGGGAAGGCGGACGCCGCGCACACCATGCAGGTGTTCGAGGACTTCCGCTGCCCGGTCTGCCGGAGCTTCGAGGCGACCAACGGCGAGGCCGTCCGGAAGCTGGTGGAGGACGGCACGGTGAAGGTCGAGTACCACCTGGCCGCGTTCCTGGACAAGAACCTCGGCGGCAAGGGGTCGCGCACCGCGCTGGCGGCGATCGGCGCCGCGGTGAACGAGGGCGCGGACAAGTTCAAGGCGTACCACGACGTGCTGTACGCCAACCAGCCGGACGAGCGCGAGGACGGCTTCGGCGACGTCAACCACCTGCTGGAGCTGGCCGACAAGGTGCCGGGTCTGAAGTCGGACGCCTTCGTGAAGGCGGTCACCGACCGGACGTACGCGCCGTGGGCGAAGAAGGTGGCGGACGCCTTCAACGACAGCGGGGTGACCGGGACGCCGACGGTGAAGGTGGACGGCAAGCCGCTGGCGCTGTTCCCCGGCAACAAGCCGTTGACGCCGGAGCAGTTCACCGCGCAGGTGAAGCAGGCCGCGGGCTTGCAGTGAGCACCACCGGCCCGGCCGATTCCGGCCGGGCCGGCCCCTTCTCCTCTTCCACGGAGTGCTCTGCCATGACCGCATCGACCGCTCTGTCCGCCTCCTCCCGCCCCGTCCCCGCCGATCCGGCCGTGCCCGCGCGGGGGCCGATCGGCGCGGGCCGCGCGTTCTCGCTCTTCGTCCTGCTGGCGGCCCTGATCGGGCTGGCCGCCTCGGCCGTGCTGACCTTCGACAAGCTCCGCATCCTGGAGGACCCCTCCTACGTCCCGAGCTGCAACATCAATCCGGTGATCAGTTGCGGTTCGGTGATGCGCACTGAGCAGGCCGAGGTGTTCGGCTTCCCGAATCCGCTGCTCGGGCTGGCCGCGTTCGGCGCGCTGGCGGCGGTCGGCGCGGGGCTGCTGGCGGGGGGCGCGTACCGGCGGTGGTTCTGGCTGGGCCTCCAGGCCGGGACGCTGTTCGGGCTGGGTTTCGTGCACTGGCTGATCGACCAGGCACTGTACGAGATCGGCGCGCTCTGCCCGTACTGCATGGTGGTCTGGGCGACGGTGGTGCCGCTGTTCTGGTACACGACGCTGCACAACCTGCGGTCCGGGGTCATACCGGTGGGACCGCAGCTGCGGCCGGTGGTCCGGGAGGCGGCCCGCTACCACTGGGCGCCGCCGGTGCTGTGGGCGGCGGTGATCGCGCTGCTGATCCTCAACCGCTTCTGGTCGTACTGGTCGACGCTGCTCTGACCCGCCGGCGCCGCCACCGTCGACGACCGCTCGGCCGGGCCGTCAGCCGCAGCCTCAGCCTCAGCCGAGGACGGTCCGGCGGAAGGCGTTGCGCAGGTCGGTGAGCGGCTGGAAGTCGCGGTCGTAGTGGACCTTGTTGGTGAGCAGCAGGGCCCAGCGGCCGCGGCGGCGGGAGACCCAGACGGCGGTGCCGGTGAAGCCGTAGTGGACGAAGGTGCCCTCGGCCGGGTCGGTGCCGGCGGCGCAGAGCCAGGACAGGCCGCGGGCGGGGGCGAGTCCGCCGGTCTGCACGCGCAGGGATTCGGTGATCCAGGCTTCGCCCCAGGGGAGTTCGGCGCCGGCGGGTGGGGCGAGCAGCGCGGTGAGGAAGCGCTCCAGGTCGCGGGCGGTGGAGAAGGCGCCGGCGTTGCCGGAGACGCCGCCGAGCAGCCGGGCGGAGGGGTCGTGCACGGTGCCGCAGAGGACGCCGCCGGCCGCGCGCTCGTACTCGGTGGGGGCGGTGCGGTGGGCGGCCCCGGGACCAAGCGGGCCGAGTGGACCAAGCGCGCCGAGCGGTCCGAGCGGTCCGAGCGGTCCGAGCGGTCCGTAGTGGGTGTCGGTCATGCCGAGCGGTCGCCAGACCTGCCGGGCGGCGAGTTCGTCGAGGGGTGCGCCGGCCAGGTCCTCGACGAGGTGGCCGAGCAGGACGGCGGCCCGGTCGGTGTATTCGACGGCGGCGCCGGGCGGCCGGTGCAGCGGGGCGGCGAGCACGCCGGCCCGGATCGCCGCCGGGTCGCTGCCGTACAGTTCGGCGAATCGGGTGCGCAGCGGCATTCCGGCGGTGTGAGTGAGGAGTTGACGGGCCGTCACGGCGCCGACGGGGTGTCCGGCGGCGGGGGGCCAGTGGGTGGCGAGGGGGCGGTCGAGCGGGAGCCGGCCGACCTGCCAGAGGGCTCCGGCGCACGGCCAGAGGGCGACGATCTTGGTGATGCTGGCCAGGTCGAAGACCGTGTCGTGGTCCATCTCCCGTGCGGCGTAGGGGCCCTGGCCTAGTCGGCCGGCCCGGCCGCGGCCCCGGACGCCGCCGGCGTCGCCGATCGACCAGACGCCGCCGGTCCCGGCGGTACGCAGGCCGGCGACGGCCAGGCGGGCCAACGGCCCGTCGGGGGCGGCGAGTTCGTCGAGGGGCGCGAGGTGGGCGGGTGGTTCAGGTCCGGTCATCCGCGGTTCTCCCCCGCCTTCGCCGGCCGTCGGCCGGCGCCGCTCCCGAGGGGGCCCGTCGGACCCCCTCGGGGAGGCTACCCGGCCCGGGCGCGGGTCAGACGGCGGACCCGCCGTCGAACTCCTTGCCCAGGCAGATGCACTGCTCGTACTCGCGGTAGATGCCGAACTTCTCGATCGCCGCGTAGCCCTCGGAGGCGTACAGCGCGATGGCCTCGGGCTGTTCGGTGCCGGTCTCCAGGATGAACCTGGTCCGTCCGGCCTCGGCGGCGACCTGCTCCAGGTGACGCAGCACGGCGCGGGCCAGGCCGCGTCCGCGCGCCGCGGGGCGGACGAACATCCGCTTCAGCTCGGCGTCGCCGTCGCGCAGGCCGAACGGCCCCGCCGTCTTGGCGCGCCAGCCGCCGCAGGCGACCGGCTCGCCGTCCAGGTAGGCGATCAGGAAGAGGCCGGACGGCGGCTCGAAGTGGTCGGGGTGCAGTTCGGTGAGGTCGCCCTCGCCGTAGCGGTGGACGTACTCCTGCTGCACCTCGGCCGCGAGGAGCTGGGCGTCGGGGTGGCCGTAGCCGGTGACGCGCATCTCGACGCGCCCACTCGTGCGGTCGTGCGCGAAGGTTCCGCCGGTTGTGGTGGTGGTGCTCTCCATGGTCGTCAAGCCTACGGCGCGCGCTCAGCCGGCCTCCGGTCGGCCCTCGAACCGGGCGATCAGGGCCTCCTTGCCGAACATCCGGGCGGTGTCGACGGCGGACGGGGTGCCGGTGGCGGGGTCGGCGCCGCCGGCGAGCAGGGCCTCCAGGACGTCGTCGCTGCCCTTGAAGACGGCGCCGGCGAGCGGGGTCTGGCCGCGGTCGTTGGCGAGGTTCGGGTCGGCGCCGCGCTCCAGCAGGGCGGTGACGGCGGTGGCGTGGCCGTGGTAGGCGGCGAGCATCAGCAGGGTGTCGCCGCGGTCGTTGGTGAGGTCGGCCGGGGCACCGGCGTCGACGTAGGCGGTGAGGGTGGCGGAGTCGCCGGCCCGGGCGGCGTCGAAGAGCTTGCCGGCCAGGGCGATCACGTCGGCGTCGGGGGTGTCGGTCATGTCTCGGCCTTTCTCCGGGGACCGGCCCCGTTCGGGGCCCGTCCGGCGTTGTCGGTGGTCGCGCCGGTCGCACGGTAGCGCACGCACGACACGCGGGTGACGCACGCACGACACGCGGGCGGGAAGGTTGCGCGTCCGTTCGGGGGAACTTCCCGCGGCCCCCGGAAACTTCCCGCCCGGTGGACGGGAACGACTCGGCGCGCCGGAAATGCGGCATCACACGGCCCCGGAGGGGCGGTTCGCACACCGCCGTCCGGGGTGGGCGGCGGCTCCGCTCCGGAGATCCACCCATTTGCGCCGTTCCATCATCTATTACTTTTTGTCACGATTGTGGCACTTTCCGTGACACCGTCCCCGTCCCCCTCTTCCGAGGAGCAGAACGTGATCCTCTCGATTTCCGGCATCGTCCTGTTCGGCACCATCACATTCCTCTTCTTCCGCAGGGACGGACTCAAGGTCTCCCATGCGATCGTCTGCGCGCTCCTCGGCTTCTACATCGCCGGCTCCTCGATCGCGCCGAGCATCACCGCGGGCGGTGCCACCCTCGCCAGCCTGCTCGGCGGCATCAAGTTCTAGCGCCGGCACTCCCCCTGACGGGCCCGGGCGCGGATCCCACCGCCCCGGGCCCGGCCATTCCCGCCGGTCCCGCCGGTCCCGCCAGTCCCGCCGGTGCCGCCACCGGACCGGCCGTGGCAGCAAGCCCCGTCGTCCCACCCGACCGTCCCACTCGCCCGGGGAGCCAGGAATGCCGCTCAACCGCCTCCACTTCAGCAAGAGCCGTGACCTCGCCCGTACGGCCGGCGACCACGCCTCCGACATGTTCGCGCCGCTCACCGTCCTGGGCCGCGGACTGCGCCACCACGTCGGCTGGGCCAAGGCCCGCTGGCAGGCCACCCCGAAGGAGCGGCGCGGGCCGACGGTCTTCCTGGTCGCCGCGATGCTGCTCGGGATCTTCCTGCTGCCGCACGGCCTGCTGTTCGCGCTGATCGCCCTGATGGCCAGCGCCGCCTGGGCGGGCCGCGCGCCCAAGGCCCCGGCGACCGCGCCCGAACCGGACGTCGCCGACCTCAAGCTCACCGCCCTGTACGCCGCGCTCACCCCGTACCTGGCCGCACCGGAGGAGCTGAGCCCGCTCTACCACCCCGAGGGCAACTGGAAGAGCGTCTTCACCGGGTGGGAGTTCGACCCCGAGGGCCGGCTCTCCCGGCTGGAGATCGCCTACCCGGCGTACTTCACCGACACCGAGCCGACCGCCCGGGCCCGGATCGAGCAGGTCGTCCAGGGCAAGGCCGGCCGGGCCCGCGAGTACCGCTTCGACTGGGACGAGGAGTCCAACAAGCTGCGGATCGCCGCGCTGTCCCCGCTGCCCACCGACATCGCCGCCCAGCGCTTCGTCGCCGCGCCCGGCGAGATCGTGCTCGGCTTCACCGACGAGGACGGCAGCGCCCGGACCATCCCGGTGCACCAGGGCGGCGCGCTCGCCCAGCAGCCGCCGGTGGTCTGGCGCACCGGTCCGCGCTCGGCCGAGCCGCACCTGCTGGCGCTCGGCGTCAGCGGCTACGGCACCTCCAGCCTGATCCGCTCGGTCGCGCTCCAGGCCCTGCCGTACGCGGACCTGGTGGTGATCGACGGCGCCGGCACCGGCGAGCACGCCTGCCTGGTCAACCGGCCCGGCGTGCACACGGTGGAGACCAGCCTGCACGGCGCGCTGGCCGCGCTGCACTGGGCGGCCCAGGAGACCGAGCGCCGGCTCACCGCGCTGAACGCCGCCCGGCACGCCGGCACCGCCCCGCCCGAGGACGTCACCCGGCCACTGTGGCTGCTGCTCGACCACCCGACCGAGCTGACCGAGCTGGCCCACGCCGAGGGCCGGCCGGACCCGCAGGACCTGCTGGAGCTGCCGCTGCGGCACGGCCGGGCCGCCCGGGTGACCGTGGTGGTCGCCGACGACATCGAGGCCCGGGACCGGATCTCCCCGAGCGTGCGGGCCACCACCCGGGCCCGGGTGGTGCTCGGCCCGACCGGCCCCGAGGAGAGCCACGCCGCCCTCGGGGTGCCGCTGGACATCGCGCCCGCCGCGCACGCCCCCGCCGGGCGCGGCTACGCCCGGATCGGCTCCGGCGCCCCGGTCCGCCTCCAGCTGCCGGCCACCGTCGACCCGCTGGACGAGGACGCGCCGGCCGCGCTGCGGGACGCGGTGATCGCCCTGCTGCCGCACCGCGACACCCGCACCGAGGCCGCCGCGCCCGTCCAGCCGGTGCAGCCCGTTCAGCCGCTCCCGCCGCGCCCGGACGGCCCGCCGGCCGTCCGGGTGGAGCTCGACCCCGAGGCACGCGCCGGGGTCGACCTCGCCAAGGGCCCGGCCGCGCTACGCTTCCGCCCACTCGCCTGACCCGGCCGGACGGGCCCCAGCGGGAGGGGCGGCGCGGGCCGTCGAATCCCGTCCCGGTACGCTCGTCGAAGGAAAGGCCGACCGATCACCAGGTGTGAAACAGGTGACACCCGGGGTGATATCACCGGCCAGATGTGACAAATCGGGCGCCGGTGGGTACAAACAGGGACGGCACAACAGACGACGCATGTCCCGGGACGGGAATCTTCGTCGGAAGCCGAGCGTTGACCGAACGACGAAGAACAGCGACCACTAGTCCTGTGGGCTATTAGCCCGGGAGGCACGATTCATGAGCGAGCGAGCTCTCCGCGGCACGCGACTCGGGGCCACTAGCTACGAGACCGACCGCGGTATCGATCTGGCTCCGCGCCAGACCGTCGAGTACGCATGTCAGAACGGACACCGATTCGAGGTGCCTTTCTCGGTCGAGGCGGAGATCCCCTCGGCCTGGGAATGCCGCTTCTGCGGACAGGAGGCGGCACTTCTCGACGGCGACGAGCCGGAGGAGAAGAAGGTGAAGCCGACGCGCACCCATTGGGACATGCTGATGGAGCGCCGGACGCGCGAGGAGCTGGAGGAGGTGCTGGCCGAACGGCTGGCCGTGCTCCGCTCCGGTGGGATGAACCTCGCGGTGCACCCGCGAGACACCCGCAAGAGCGCCTGACCCCGCTCCCGCCGCAGGGCGGGGGCACGCGAAAAGGGACCCTGGTCACCAGGGTCCCTTTCGCGTTGCCCGGCCTCCCAGGAGCTGGGAGGCCGGGCGGGGTCAGCCCTTGAGCGGCGGGCGGTAGGTGGTGTCCGGGCCCTGCGGACCGGCGGCCGGGCCGGCGCCCGGCTCGACCACCTCGCCCTGGACCACCTTGCCGTCCGGGCGGTGGATGCGCAGCTGCTCCTGCAGCCGAATCGCGTCCGCGAGCGGGTCGGTGCCGGCCGCCGCCGTGGAGCGCAGCACCTTGTCCGCGGCCCGGCGCCCGCCGGCCCGCCAGAGCGCCCGGGTCGGCGGGAACAGCAGGGTCAGCGCCAGGGCGTCCGAGAGGAATCCCGGCAGGATCAGCAGCAGGCCGGCCAGCACGGTCAGGCTGGTGCCGGTCTGCGGCTGCTGCGACCGCGGGTCACGGGTCTGCTCGAGGGCCGCCGCCAGGGCGCGCCGCCCGGCCCGCTTGATCAGCGAGCCGCCGATCAGCGCGCCGGCGATCAGCAGCAGCACCACGGTCAGGCCGCCCAGCCACGAGCCCACCTGGACCAGCAGCCAGATCTCCAGCACCAGCCAGGCGGTCAGCAGCAGCGGCAGCACCCGCCGCAGCTTCGAGCGCGGTGCCGGACGGGCGGGGGTAGCTTGCTGGGTCACGGTACGAATCCACTCCAAGCGGTGCTCTGCGCGCCGCACGGGAGGTCCGGGCCGGCTACGGCACCACCTGGTCCAACGGTCGGCCGGCGGCGGGTGTTCCACCGACCGCCGGCGGCCGGGGAGCTAGGCCGTGTCGGCCGCGCCGGTCGCCGGGCGGCGGCGGCGGGCGAGCAGGACTCCCCCGGCGCAGGCCAGCAGGCCGGCCACGGCGAGCGTCCACTCGGGGGCGGCGCCGACCCGGTCGGCGACGGTCGTGCCGTCGCGCAGCGGGACGGTCGCGGACAGTTCGGCGGCGGTCAGCTCCGCGGTGCGCTGGACGACGGTGCCGTCCGGGGCGATCACCGCGCTGATGCCGCTGGTGGCGGCGATCAGCACCGCGCGACCGTGCTCGACGGCGCGCAGCCGGCTCATCGCGAGCTGCTGCTCGGGCTGCCCGGTCTTGGCGTAGGTGGCGTTGTTGGTCTGGACGACGAGTACCCGGGCGCCCTTGTCGACGGTGTCGCGGACGATCTCGTCGTAGGCGACCTCGAAGCAGATGACGTCGCCGATCCGGGCCGGGCCGAGCTGCATGACGCCGTTGTGGTCGCCGGGGTAGAAGTCGCGGGCGACCCGCTGGAGCCGGGTGATGATCTTGGACAGCTGGTCGCGGAAGGGCACGTACTCGCCGAACGGCACCGGGTGCTGCTTGGTGTAGGAGGCGCCGGGGCCGGTCTTCGGGTCCCAGACGATGCCCTCGTTCTGGACGTGCTGCTGGTCGGGGCCGTCCACCAGGGTGCCGACCAGGGTGGGCACGCCGATCGCCCGGACGGCCTCGTCGATCCGCTGGTAGGCCAGCGGATCGGAGAACGGGTCGAGGTCGGAGGAGTTCTCCGGCCAGATGACGATGTCGGGCTTCTCGGTCCGGCCGGCCTTGATGGACTCGGCGAGCCGCTCGGTGGCGGCGGCGTGGTTGTTGAGCACCATCATCGGGCGGCCGAGGAAGTCCATGCCGGGGTTGGGCACGTTGCCCTGGACGATGGCGACCTTGACGGTGTCGGCGGGCGCGGTGGGCACCGGCACCAGGAAGCCGGCGAGCATCACGGCGACGGCGCCGAGCGCGGCGAGGGCGGCGGCGACCGGGCGGCGGGCGGCGCCGCGGCCGGCCACCCGCAGGGCGGCCCAGGCCAGCAGGGAGCCGGACAGCGCGACGGCGAAGGTCACCAGCGGGGCGCCGCCGAGCGCGGCCAGCGGGGTGTACGGGGTGGCGGTGTTGGCGAAGGCCAGCCGGCCCCAGGGGAAGCCGCCGAGCGGCAGCCGGTCGCGGGCCCACTCCTGGGTGATCCACAGGCAGGCGCCCCAGAGCGGCCAGCCGGGCAGCCGGGAGGTGACGGCGAGGCCGGAGCCGAGGGCGGCCAGGAAGAGCGCCTCGATGACCGACAGGCCGACGGTGGCGTCCCAGCCGACCACCCGCAGCCAGCTGAGCAGCATCAGGAAGAACGGCAGGCCGAAGGCGAAGCCGGTCCAGGCGGCCTGGCGGGCGGTGCGGCCCCGGGTGAGCAGGGCGAGGGCGCCGACGCCGAGCAGCGAGAGCGGCCACAGGTCGAAGGGCGGGAAGGCCAGGGCGAGCAGCAGTCCGGCGAGCGCGGCCAGGCCGGTGCGGGGCAGGCCGGCCCGGATCCTGGCGAGGGCGCGGGCGCCGCGGCCCGGGCCCGCCGCCCCGTCGGGGGTCTCGGGCGCGGTTCCGGACCGCTCCTGGGTGACGGGCATGGCCACCGTCGCACCATCTCTCTCGACGCCGGCCCACCGGGGTACGGGGACTGCTGTTCGGACGCTGTCCGAAGAAGGTACCCCGTCCGGACACCGAACCGTGAGGTGAGGGTCGTTTTGCGCCGCCCCCGGCCCGGCCTTCCCGGGCTCCCCCGCCGGCCCGGGAGCGGCGCCCTCCGGCCGTCAGGCCTGGTGGACGGTGCGGCCGCGGACGACGGTGCGCAGGCAGGTGGGCAGCGGACCGCCCGGGGTGAGGTCGGGCAGGCCCGGGGTGCCGGAGCGCGGGTCGGTGGACCAGCCGGCCACCCGGTCGTCCGGGGCCTGGACGACCAGCTCGCCGGCGGCCCAGATCGCGTAGCTGGCGACCGCGCCGGGGACGAGCACGCCGTCCTGGTCGCGGCCGATCGCCCGCCAGCCGCCCCGGGTGTGGGCGGTGAACGCGGCCCGTACCGAGATCCGGTGCTCCGCGGTCCGGTGGAAGGCGGCGGCCCGGACGGTGCCCCAGGGGTCGAGCGGGGTGACCGGGGCGTCCGAGCCGAAGGCCAGCGGGACGCCGGTGCGCAGCAGCGCGGCGAACGGGTTGAGCCCGGCGGCCCGCTCGGCGCCCAGGCGCTGGGCGTACATGCCGTCCGGGCCGCCCCAGGCGGCGTCGAAGGCGGGCTGCACCGAGGCGGTGAGGCCGAGCTCGGCGAACGCGGCGACGGCCTTGTCGTCCAGGGCCTCGGCGTGCTCGACGCGGTGGCGCAGCGCCCGGACGCGGTCGGCGCCGACCCGGTCGCCGGCCGCCCGGACGCCCTCCAGCACGGCGGTGACCGCGGCGTCGCCGATGGCGTGGAAGCCGGCCTGGAGGCCGGCCTCGGTGCAGGCGGCGACGTGGTCGGCGATCTGCTCGGCGCTCAGGTAGGAGGTGCCGGTGTGCGCGGCGTCCGCGTAGTCGTCGTGCAGGCAGGCGGTGTGCGAGCCGAGCGCGCCGTCGACGAAGAGGTCGCCGCCGGCGCCGATCGCGCCGAGGCGGCGGGCGGTCTCGACGCCGCCGCGCCCGCTGCTCTCGCCCCAGTAGGCGAACACCTCGGGGCCGGTGCCCTCGGCGGCCAGCTCCAGCAGGGCGGTGAGGTCCTGCTCGGAGGAGATCTCGGGGCCGGCGCACTCGTGCAGGGCGCCGATGCCGAGTTCGGCGGCGCGGGCCAGGGTGGCGCTCTGGGCGCGGCGGCGCTGCTCGGGGGTGAGGCGGGCGAGCGCGGTCCGTCGGACGGCGTGGTGGGCGTCGCGGGTGAGCGGGCCCTCGGGGTGGAAGCCGGGCAGGTCGGCGAGGCCTTCGGTGAGGCCTTCGGTGAGGGCGCGCAGCGCGGTGGTGGCGAGCGCGGAGTGCACGTCGGTGCGGGAGAGGTAGACGGCGGCGCCGCCGGCGGCGGCGTCGAGTTCGGCGAGGGTCGGCGGGCGGCCCTCGGGCCAGCCGGTCTCGTCCCAGCCGTGGCCGATGAGGACGCCGCCGGGCTCGGCGCGGTCGGCGGCGAAGGCGGTGAGCGCGGCGAGGGCGGCGGCCAGCGAGGGGGTGCCGGTGAGGTCGAGGCCGGTGAGCGCGAGGCCGGTGGCGGTGGCGTGCACGTGGGCGTCGACGAAGGCGGGGGTGACCAGGGCGCCGTCCAGCTCGACGATCTCGTCGGCGGTCTGCGCGTACGTCTCGGCGGCGCCGTCGCTGCCGACCCAGGCGACGTGCCCGCCCTCGACGAGCATGGCGGTGGCGAAGGGGTCGGCGGGGCTGTAGACGGCGCCGCCGCGCAGCAGGACGGTCCGGGAGGTTTCGGTCATGCGGCCTAGTCTGCACCCCCCGGGGGGCCGGTCAGAGCTTCGGGGGGCGCGCCTCGTAGGGGGTGGACAGGACGACGGTGGTGCGGGTGGAGACGCCGGCGGCGCTGCGGATGCGGGCCAGCAGGTCCTCCAGGTCGCCGGGGGCGCCGACGCGGACCTTGAGGATGTAGTTCTCCTCGCCGGCGACGCTGTGGCAGGCCTCGATCTCGGGCAGGTCGGCCAGTCGTTCGGGGGTGTCGTCCGGGGCGCTGGGGTCGAAGGGTTTGACCGAGATGAACGCGGTGAGCGCCAGGTCGACGGCGTCCGGGTCGATGATCGCGGTGTAGCCGCGGATCACTCCGCGCTGCTCCAGGCGGCGCACCCGCTGGTGCACCGCCGAGGTGGACAGGCCGGTGGCCTTGCCCAGGTCCGTGTAGCTCATCCGGCCGTCCTGGAGGAGCAGTCGGACGATGCGTTGGTCGAGATCCTCCACAAGGCGCAAACCTACCCCCTCGGGGGCGCGCGGATCGCGGCGGCCGGGGGCGCGGGGGCGCGGGCGCGGGGGGCGCTTGACCGGGGGCGCACGCGGGGCAGAAAGGGGGCGCGAAGGGGCACCGGGCGCGCCCCGGGGTGCCGTACGGGCACATGCCGGACGAATGTGGCCAAGGACACACCCGGTGCATCACAGTGCAACCAAGTGCAGGGTTATGAGTCCCCGTCGGCGGGAAGTGCTGGTTGTGGCCCCGGGCGACCACGCCGGGCCCGATCCGAGGGGGATCACCATGCGCGTTGCCGACCAGCGCCCGACGGGCGCGGACGACGCCCACGATACGACCGACCGCGAGGACCTCGCGGTCCCCCACGACGCCGCGCCGGGGGTGGATCCGGGCGAGGCCGACGGCTGGGACCTCATCCGGGTGCACTGCCCGTCGTGCCGGCGTCCGATCGCCCTGGTGGGCGACGAGGAGCGGTTGCCGCAGCACGCCGTGCTGCCCAGGGCCTGGCACCCCTTCTCCCCCACGCTGTGCCCGGGTTCGGGCGCGCCGACGGACGACCTGGCCGAGGTGGAGAGCGCCGAGGAGGCGGAGTCCGCCGGCCTGGCCGGGCTGCTCGCGCTGCCGGGCGAGCACGACTGGCGCACCCAGCCGTTCTCGCACGCGATGGTGCACCGCCCGGTCCGCGCCGGCGCCGTGCCGGGCATCCCGGAGCAGCGCAGCCGGTTCTCCCGGCGCTGAGCGCCCGCCGCGCGCCCGGGCATCGCCGCGTCGGCCCCGATCGGTGGAAACAGCCCCCGGGCGTCACTCCAGGAGGCGGAGTGACGCCCGGGGGCCGTTTCCGTGCCGTCGCCCCAGAAGGGATGACGGCGGGAGGCGGGGTCAGTCCTTGGTGAGGTGGCGGCCGATCACCAGGCGCTGGATCTGGTTGGTGCCCTCGACGATCTGCAGCACCTTGGCCTCGCGCATGTAGCGCTCGGCCGGGAAGTCCTGGGTGTAGCCGTAGCCGCCGAGCACCTGGACGGCGTCGATGGTCACCCGCATCACGGTGTCGGTGCAGAACAGCTTGGCCATCGCCGCCTCCTTGGAGAACGGCAGGCCGGCGTCGCGGAGGCGGGCGGCCGACAGGTAGAGCGCGCGGCCGGCCTCGATCTGGGTGGCCATGTCGGCGAGCATGAAGGACAGGCCCTGGAAGTCGGCGATCGCCCGGCCGAACTGGCGGCGGGTGCGCGCGTAGTCGACGGCGAGGTCGAGCGCGGCCTGGGCGACACCGATCGCGCAGGCGGCGATGCCGAGCCGGCCGGAGTCCAGCGCGGCGAGCGCGATCTGGAAGCCCTGCCCCTCGGTGCCGATCAGCCGCTCGCGGGAGACCCGGGCGCCGTCGAAGTGCAGCTGGGCGGTCGGCGAGGACTTCATGCCCATCTTGTGCTCCGGCGGGGCGGCCGAGAGGCCGGGCTGGGTGCCGGGCACCAGCAGGCAGCTGATGCCGCGCGCGCCCTCCTCGCCGGTGCGCACCAGCGCGCTGTAGAAGTCGGCCTGGCCGCCGTGGGTGATCCAGGCCTTGGTGCCGCTCACCACGTACTCCTCGCCGTCCAGGTCGGCGCGGGTGCGCAGGGCGGCGGCGTCGGAGCCGGACTGCGGCTCGGAGAGGCAGTAGGCGCCGAGCTGCTCGCCGGAGAGCATGCCGGGCAGCCAGCGGTCGCGCTGCTCGTCGGTGCCGAAGGTGGCGAGCGCGTGGCAGGACAGCGTGTGCACGCTGACGCCGAGGCCGACGGCCAGCCAGCCGGCCGCCAGCTCCTCCAGGACCTGGAGGTAGACCTCGTAGGGCTGGTCGCCGCCGCCGTACTTCTCCTCGTACGGGAGGGAGAGCAGGCCGGCCTCGCCGAGCGTGCGGAAGACCTCGCGCGGGAACCGGCCGGCGGCCTCGTCCTCCGCGGCGCGCGGCTGCAGCTCTCGCTGGACGAGGTCCCGGGTGAGGCTCAGGAGCTCGCGGGCCTCCTCGCTGGGCAGCCGGCGGTCCACGGCTTTCGCGGGGGAGGGGGTCATAGCGGCGGGTCGCCTCCTCGGTCGTGCGCCGGGCCCCAGGGGTGTGGAGGGGCCGGCGCGGGGTGTGGCAGCCTCGGCCGGACCGGCACCGGATTGCGGTGAACGGCCGTTCACAGGCGTGGCGGATGCGAGTATGCCCGATCATGGCGCTGCCGTCACGACCTGCGCCGGATCACTGTCCGGACCGGCGTGGAGGCCGCCGTAGGGTTGCCGTTGTGGCTTCTTCCGAGACTTCCGCCGCCCCGGTAATGGGGCCTCGCGCGCAGCACGGCCCCGCCGACCCCGCCGGCCCCCCAGACCTCACCGCGTTGGCCGCCGAGCTGCGGGCGCTGCCGCCCTCCTGCGGTCCGGTGCGGCTGGTCGCGGTGGACGGCCACGCGGGTTCGGGCAAGACGACCTTCGCCGGCCGGCTGGCGGCCGCGCTGGGCGGCGCCCCGGTGGTGCACCTGGACGACCTGGCGACGCACGCCGAGCCGTTCGGCTGGACCGGGCGGCTGCGCGCCCAGGTGCTGGAGCCGCTGGCGGCGGGCCGGGACGCCGAGTACCGGGTGTACGACTGGACGCTGCGCCGGTTCGCCGGGACGGCCGCGGTGCCGCTCGCGCCGGTGGTCCTGGTCGAGGGGGTGGGCGCCGGGCGGCGCGCGGTGCGGCCGTGGCTCGCCCGGCTGGTCTGGATGGAGTTGGAGGCGGCGACGGCCCGGCGGCGCGGCGAGGAGCGGGACGGTCCGGAACTGGCGGAGTTCTGGGCCGGTTGGGCGCGCGCCGAATCGGCACATTTCGCCGCCGACCCGAGCCGCCCGCACGCCGGGACGCTGGTCGACGGGGTGACCGGGAGGATCGCGCCGGGCACCGTCGGTGAACCTTCAACTATGCCCTTGACCTGCGGTATCGCCAGGAATTAGGTTCTCCCTCGTTGGCGGAGTCGTTGATTCCGCAACCTCGGACCCGGCATCCCCGGCTTGTTCCCCCGTGAGCCGGGGGTGTCGTCCGACTCCCCCGCCCCGAGCCCGGCCACTCCTCAACGGCCGTCCGCACGATCGCTTTTGACATCGCGCGGCACCCTTCCGGATCAGCGCCACGCCGGTACGATTCCTGGCAGGCGCAGTTGCGCCCCGGGGGCAGACGACCATCGGCGGGTCCGCACACCGCCGCACCGGCCGGGCCCCGAGCCACATCGCGGGGGGCGTTGAGTGGAGAGTTCCGACAGCAACACCGCGGGCGGCCCGGCTCCGAACCGGCTCGCCGACCGCGCCTGGCTGCGTGCCATGGACGCCTACACGGCCGGGGCGTACACCCGCGCCGAGGAGGAGTTCCGCGTGGCCGTCCGGCTCGACCCCGGCATGGCCGACGCCTGGCTCGGCCTGCACGCGCTGCGCAGCGACACCTCCGGCGCGCTGCTCGCGATGTACCGCCACCAGCAGCGGTTCGGCGAGCAGCGCCGGCGGCACGGACGGCCGCTCAGTTCCTGGTACTGGCTGGGCTGGTGGGTGCAGCCGGTGCTGGAGACCGCCCGGGACCTCGCCCTCGCGCACGCCTCGCACTGGCTGGACGGGCGGCACCTCACCGAGCTGGACCAGGCGCTGGAGCAGTGCCCGGCCCCCGGGGACGACCCGTCCGCGCGCTTCCTGCACGCCTGCCGCTCCTACCTGCTGAAGGACTGGGAGCAGCTGATCCGGGACACCGACCGGCTGCTGGACGACCAGCTGCTCGGCATCGAGGCCGGGCTGTTCGCCGGTATGGCCCGGGTCCGGCTGGACATGTGCGCGCAGGCCCAGGCGCCGCTCGCCGCCTCGCTCGCCCGCTGCCGCTCCGAGCAGCCGCAGCGCAAGGAGCTGCGCTACTGGCTGGCCCGCTCCTACGAGGGCGCCGGGCGCAGCGCGGCCGCGCTGCCGCTCTACCGGGCCGTGCACCGGGCCGATCCGGCGTTCATGGACACGGCGGCCCGGCTGGCGGCGATATCGGCGGAGGACGACCTGGCGGACGCCCTGCTGGACGGGGCCGGGCTCGGCGGCCGGGACGCGGGGCGCGGGGCGGAGGACGACGCGCTGGACGCGGCCGTCCTGGACGCGGCCGGGCTGGACGCCGCTGTCCTGGACGCCGCCGGGCTGGAGCAGGCGGGGTTCGACACGCTCGGCCCGGAGCCGGCGGGCACGGAGCTGATAGGCGCGGACCCGCTGGGGGCCGACCCGGCGGGGGCGGAGCCGGCGGCGTTCGCGGGGGCCGGTACGGACGGCGGAGCTGGGGCTGCGGACCCCTTCGGCGCCCCGGCCGAGGCGGCCGGTGCCGAACCGGACGGCGAGCGCTTCCCGACCGTGCCGACCGCCGCCGGACCGGGCGTCACCGGACCGGGCGCCGGGGCCGGGAGCGGCCCGGGCAGCGGCACCGGCAACCGCCCCGGCGGCGAGGCGGGCGCACCGCCCCCGCTGGTCACCGGCGGACGCCCCGGCTCCACCGCCCCGCAGCCCGCCGCGGCCTCCCCCGCGGCCCCCGCGGCGGCCCGCGGCGAGGCCGCCCTGCTGCGGGTGGCGAGCACCAGCCCGGCGTCCGAACGCGAGGGCGACCGGGCCGAGTTGGACGCCGCGCTGGCCGAACTCTCCCGGATGGTCGGCCTGGAGCCGGTCAAGCGACAGGTCCGGGCGCTCTCGGCGCAGCTGCGGATGGCCCGGCTGCGCGCCGAACAGGGCCTGCCCGTCCAGCCGCCCAAGCGCCACTTCGTCTTCTCCGGACCCTCCGGCACCGGCAAGACCACCGTCGCCCGGATCCTCGGCCGGGTCTTCCACGCCCTCGGCCTGCTCTCCGGCGACCATCTGGTGGAGGCCCAACGAGCGGACCTGGTCGGCGAGTTCCTCGGCCAGACGGCGGTCAAGGCGAACGAGCTGATCGACTCCGCGCTGGACGGCGTGCTCTTCATCGACGAGGCCTACAGCCTCTCCAACTCCGGCTACAGCAAGGGCGACGCGTACGGGGACGAGGCGCTCCAGGTGCTGCTCAAGCGCGCCGAGGACAACCGGGACCGGCTGGTGGTGATCCTGGCCGGCTACCCCGAGGGCATGAACCGGCTGCTGGCCACCAACCCCGGTCTCAACTCCCGCTTCACCACCCGGGTCGACTTCCCGAGCTACCGCCCCGGCGAGCTCACCGCGATCGGCGCGGCGCTCGCCGGGCAGGACGGCGACGGCTGGGACGAGGACGCCGCCGAGGAGCTGGCCTCGATCTGCACCCATGTGGTCCGCGAGGGCTGGATCGACGAGCTCGGCAACGGCCGGTTCATCCGCACCCTGTACGAGAAGTCCTGCGCCTACCGGGACCTGCGGCTCACGCTGCTGCGCGAGCCGCCCGGCCGGGAGGACCTCGCCACCCTGCGGCTGCCGGACCTGCTGCAGGCCTACGGCGAGCTGATCGACGGCCGGGGCTGAGGCGAGGCCCGTCCTCAGCCCGTCCGTACGTCCGGCGCGGGCGTCCGGCGCGGGCGTCAGCCGGCCAGCGCCTTGGCCTCCAGCTCCGGGTCCAGGCCGACGGTCGGCCGGTCCCCCCGGTGCGGCGCGACGCCGCCGATCGAGCGCAGCCACGCCCAGGTGTCGGCGACCGTCTCGGCGGCCGGCCGGCAGCGCAGTCCGGCCGCCAGCGCCTTGCTCACGTCCGCGCCGTGCACGGTGTCGTACAGCTCGCCCGGCGGGACCCAGAACGGCAGCGGGATCCAGGGCTCGATCCCGGCGGCGGCGATCGCCTCCGGCGCGGTCCAGCGCAGCTCGGCGTCGGAGCCGGTGACCGCCGCGCAGGCCTCCAGCAGCTCGCCCATGGTGCTGTGCCCGCGCGGGCCGACCAGGTCGTACGGGCCGCCGAGACCGGCCGCCACGGCGTCCAGGGTCCACTCGGCGAGGTCGCGGACGTCGATGAACTGCACGCCGAGCTCGCGCGGGCCGGGGGCGAGCACCGGGCCGCCGCGGGCGATCCGGTTCAGCCACCAGGGCAGCCGGCCGATGTTCTCGTACCGTCCGACGATCAGCCCGGCCCGGATCAGCAGCGCCCGGTCGCCGAAGGCGTCCAGCACCGCCAGCTCACCGCCGCGCTTGGACTCCGGGTAGGGCCGCTCGCCGTCGTCCGGCGAGCCCTCCACCAGCGGCGCGCTCTCGTCGGCGCCGGCCGGTGAGGGGTACGCGTACACCGAACGGCTGGACACGTACGCGTAGCGGCCGACCCGGTCGGCCAGCAGGCGGGCGCTGTCGCGCACCACCGACGGGGCGGCGGACCAGGTGTCCACCACCGCGTCCCACTCCCCCTCGGCCAGGGCGGCGAGCCCGCCCTCGGCCGTACGGTCCCCGTGCAGCACCCGCGCCCCGGACGGCGCGGCGTGCGTGCCCCGGTGGAAGACCGTCACCTCCCAACCCCGCTCCAGCGCCGCCTCAGCGACGGCGCGCCCCACGAACTCCGTACCACCCAGCAGGAGAAGTCTCATGCCGACCACCCTGCCCCGGGGCGGTCGGCATGGGAACGGTCCCACGCTCAGAGCGGAATCGCCGAGAGCGAAGCGGCATCGGGAACCGCCCGGACCCCGAGACCTAGACGACCGAACGGTGGTCCGGGTCGTGCACCTCGCCGACCAGCTCCTCCAGCACGTCCTCCAGCATCACCACGCCGAGCGTCCGCCCGTCCTGGTCGAGGACGGCCGCGAGGTGGCAGGCGGCCCGGCGCATCGCACCGAGCGCGTCGTCCAGCGGCAGCGTGCCCCGCAGCACGGTGATCGGCCGCCAGAGCCGGGCCGGGACCGGGATCGTCGGGTCGTCGACGTCCAGGATGTCCTTGAGGTGCAGGTACCCCAGGTAGCCGTGGCCGGCCGGGTCGCCGTCAGTGACCGGGAAGCGCGAGAAGCCGGTGCGCAGCGCCAGCTCCTCGACCTGGGCGGCCGTCACCTTGGTGTCCACGGTGACCAGCTGCTCGGGGGTGAGCAGCACGTCGGTCAGCGGGCGGCCGCCCAGCTCCAGGGCGTCCTCCAGACGCTCCTGGCGGTCCTTCTCCAGCAGGCCGGCGTCCCGGGAGTCGGCGAGCAGGTACATCAGCTGCTCGGTGGTGAAGACCGACTCGACCTCGTCCTTGCCCTCCACCTTGAACAGCCGCAGCACGCCGTTGGCGAAGGAGTTGAGGAAGGCGATCACCGGGGCCAGCCAGCGGGCCAGCCGGTCCAGCGGCGGGCCGAGCCAGAGCGCGGCCTTCTCGGGGCCGGCCAGCGCCATGTTCTTGGGCACCATCTCGCCCATCACCATGTGCAGGTAGACCACGACGGCCAGCGAGATGCCGTACGACAGCGGGTGCATCAGGCCGGCGGGGATGCCGATCGCGTGGAACGGCCCCTCCAGCAGGTGGGCGATGGTCGGCTCGGCGAGCGCGCCCAGGCCCAGCGAGCAGACGGTGATGCCGAGTTGGGCGGCGGCGAGCATCGCGGAGACGTTGGACAGCGCGTGTAGCACGGTGCGGGCGCGCTTGTTGCCGGCCTCGGCGAGCGGCTCGATCTGGCTGCGCCGGACCGAGACGACGGCGAACTCTGCGCCGACGAAGAACGCGTTGCCGAGCAGCAGCAGGACGGCGACGGCCAGTTGGAGCGCGGTCATCGGGTGCCGTCCTCGTGCTCGGTGCCGCCGTGCGGGTGGTGCGGGCCGGTGGTGCGCTCCACCCGGACCCGGCTGGTCCGGTGGCGGTCCACGGCCTCGACGGTGAACCGCCAGCCGGGCACTTCGGCCCACTCGCCGGGGACGGGCAGCTTGCCGAGCAGGTCGGTGACCAGGCCGGCCAGCGTCTCGTACGGGCCCTCCGGGGCGTGCAGGCCGATGGCCTCCAGCTGGTCGAGCCGGGCCCGGCCGTCGGCCGCCCAGACGGGCAGGCCGTCGACCGGCGGCAGGGTCAGCAGCTCGGGGCTGTCGGCCGGGTCGTGCTCGTCCTGCACCTCGCCGACGATCTCCTCGACGATGTCCTCGACGGTGACCACGCCGGCGGTGCCGCCGTACTCGTCGACCACGATGGCCATCGGCTGGAGGCGGCGCAGCTGGTCGAGCAGGCGCTCGGCGGGGAGGGTCTCGGGCACCAGCAGCGGCGGGACGGCGAGGTCGGCAACCCGGACGGAGCCGCGGCGCGCGGCGGGGACGGCGAGCGCGTCCTTGAGCGTCACGGTGCCGGTGACCTCGTCCAGGCTGTCGGCGTAGACCGGGAAGCGGGACAGGCCGGTGGCCCGGGTGAGGTTGAGGACGTCGGCGGCGCTGGCGTCGCGCTGGAGCGCGGAGACGTCCACCCGCGGGGTCATCACGGACTCGGCGGTGAGGTCGCCGAGTCCGAGGGTCCGCACGAACAGGGTGGCCGACTCCTCGTCTATGGCGCCCGCCCTGGCGGAGTGCCGGGCGAGCGAGACCAGCTCGGCGGGGGTGCGGGCGTGGCCCAGCTCCTCCTGCGGTTCGATCCCGAAGGCGCGCACGGTGCGGTCGGCCGAGCCGTTCAGGACCCGGATCAGCGGGCGGCAGGCCCGGGAGAACGCCATGTGCGGGGCGGCGACCGCGCGGGCCACCTGGAGCGGGCGGGAGATCGCCCAGTTCTTCGGGACCAGCTCGCCGATGACCATCTGGACGACGGTGGCGAGCAGCATGCCGAGGACCACGGCGACGCCGCGGGCGGCGCCGTCGGGCAGGCCGACGGCGCTGAACACGGGCTTCAGCAGGGTGGACAGCGCCGGTTCGGCGAGCATGCCGACCACCAGCGAGGTGACGGTGATGCCCAGCTGGGCGCCGGAGAGCTCGAAGGAGAGGTGTCGCAGGGCCCGGGAGACCCGGCCGGACTTGGCGTCCCCGGCCTCGGCGGCGCGCTCGACGGCGCCGCGCTCCACGGTCACGAAGGCGAACTCGGCGGCCACGAACAGGCCGTTGGCGAGGATGAGCAGGAGGGCCGCGAGAAGCAGCAGCCAGGCGGTGATCACAGTGCCGCCTGCCTTCCGGTGTTGGGAAGGAGGGCGGCGCAGGTACTACCGGACGGATCGTCCATGGACGGGGGGTGTCACTCCTCAGGTCGATTTCGGGCAGGGCAATGCCTTTGCCCCACTTTTACCAGCGTAGACCATATCCGTACGACGGTCGGATCCGCGTTCGGACCCGCCCGGCAGGGGCGCGGATCGGCCACGCCAGGAGCGGACCGGGTCAGTGGCCGTGCCGGTGGACCAGGTCGCGCAGGGCGCGGGCGTCGGCGATCGCCTGGGCCTTGCCCACGCCGGACTGGATGCCGACGACGGCCAGCGAGGTGCCGTCGGCGAGGTCGAGGCTGGCCCACGGGTCGCCCTGGCGGAAGTTCACGCCGACGATCTCCGCCCAGGCCAGCCGGCGGCTGCGGACGAAGTTGACCACGGTCACGCCCTCGGCGTCGGCGCTGATCCGCGGCCGGGCCAGCATCAGGCCGGCGGCGGCGAACAGCACGCCGCTGAGCACCATCAGGACGCGGTCGTTGAACTGCCAGTTCGCCGGGAGGGCGACCGCGATCACGGCGAACATCACGACCAGCAGCGCGCAGACCGGCAGCAGTACGGCGCGGGTGCGGCGCGGGGCCCAGGTGACGGGGAACTCGGCGGGGGTCGACACGGGAGGGCTCCGGGGTGGTTCGGTCGGACGTTCGGACGGTCTGATGCTCGGACAGCGGAAGGGGTGGGGACGCCGACGGCGGCCCCACCCCATTCAACAGGTGCTTATGCCCGAGCTCAGAGGCGGCAGGCGTGGATGTTGGTGACCAGGATCGCCCGGGCACCGATGCTCCACAGGTCGTCCATGATCCGCTGGGCCTCCTTGCGGAGCACCATGGAGCGGACGGCCACCCAGCCCTCGGTGTGCAGCGGGGAGACGGTCGGCGACTCCAGGCCCGGGGTCAGGGCGACGGCGGCGCCGACCTGCTCGGCGCGGATGTCGTAGTCCATGAGCACGTAGCGGCGGGCCACCAGCACGCCCTGCAGACGGCGCAGGAACTGGTCGACGGCCGGGTCCTCGCCGGCGCCCTTGGGGCGGATCACGACGGCGTCGGAGATCAGGATCGGGTCGCCGAACACCTCCAGCCCGGCGTTGCGCAGGCTGGTGCCGGTCTCCACCACGTCGGCGATCACGTCGGCGACGCCCAGCTGCACCGCGGTCTCCACCGCGCCGTCCAGCTTGGTGACGGTGGCCTTCACCCCGTGGTCGACCAGGTGCTGCTCGACCAGGCCCGTGTAGGAGGTGGCGATCCGCAGGCCCTCCAGGTCCTTGACGTCCTCGACGTCCACGCCGACCGGGCGGGCGAAGCGGAAGGTCGAGCCGGCGAAGCCGAGCGCGAGCACCTCCTCGGCGTTGGAGTGCGAGTCCAGCAGCAGGTCCCGGCCGGTGATGCCGACGTCGAGGCGGCCGGAGCCGACGTAGACGGCGATGTCGCGCGGGCGCAGGAAGAAGAACTCGACCTGGTTGCCCGGGTCGACCAGGACCAGCTCCTTGGCGTCCTTGCGCTGCCGGTAGCCGGCCTCATGGAGCATCTCCGCCGCAGGACCCGAGAGCGAACCCTTGTTGGGGACGGCGATGCGCAGCATGGAGGTCGGTTCCTTACCTGTTCGGTGTGGGTGTGGGGTGTTCCGGGCCGGTCCGGGGAGCTTGGTCCGGCAGTACCTGGTCTAGAGGTACTTGTAGACGTCGTCGAGCGTCAGCCCGCGGGCGACCATCATCACCTGAAGGTGGTAGAGGAGCTGGGAGATCTCCTCGGCGGTCTGCTCGTCGGACTGGAACTCGGCGGCCATCCAGACCTCGGCGGCCTCCTCGACGACCTTCTTGCCGATCGCATGGACGCCCTGCTGGACGAGCTGCGCGGTACGGGAGGACGAGGGGTCGCCGGTGGCGGCCTTCTGCTGGAGCTCGGTGAAGAGCTCCTCAAATGTCTTCGAAGCCATGATGGGACTCACCATACGGCGTGCGGGCAGACGGGCGGTAAACGATCCCGGACCGTGGACAGTCCACTGGACGTCCACGGTCCGGGGGTGGTGCTCCGGGGTCCGGGGGTGGTGCGCCGGCCGGTCGGGTCAGAGCGCGCGCAGCGTGAGGGCGGTGGCGACGGCCGCGGTGACCGCCTCGTGGCCCTTGTCCTCGGCGGAGCCGGGCAGGCCGGCGCGGTCCACCGCCTGCTGCTCGTTGTCGCAGGTCAGCACGCCGAAGCCGACCGGGACGCCGGTGTCCACGGAGACCTGGGTGAGGCCGGCGGTGGCGGCCTGGCAGACGTAGTCGAAGTGCGGGGTGCCGCCGCGGATCACCACGCCGAGGGCGATCACGGCGTCGTAGCCGCGGTCGGCGAGGCGCTTGGCGGCGACCGGCAGCTCGAAGGTGCCGGGGACGCGCAGGACGGTCGGCTCGGCGACGCCCAGCTCCTTGAGGGCGCGGTTCGCGCCGTCGAGCAGGCCGTTCATCACCTGCTCGTGCCACTGGGCGGCGATCACGGCGACCTTGAGGTCGGCGGCGTTGTCGATGGTCAGCTCGGGGGCTCCGTGGCCGCTCATGTGCGGTGCCTTTCGGTGGTTCGGGTGGTTCGGAAGGGCAAGAGGACGGGGCGGGCGGGCTCAGGCGTCGAGGCCGGGCAGTTCGTGGCCCATCCGGTCGCGCTTGGTCCGCAGGTACTGCGCGTTGTGCTCGCCGGCCGGGATCTCCACCGGCTCACGGCCCTTGACCTTGAGCCCGTGCTCGGTGAGCGCGGTGAGCTTCTCCGGGTTGTTGGTCAGCAGGGTCAGCGAGCGGACGCCGAGGTCGGACAGCATCTGGGCGCCGATGCTGTAGTCGCGGGCGTCGGCGGGCAGGCCGAGGTCGAGGTTGGCGTCGACGGTGTCCCGGCCCCGCTCCTGGAGCTCGTAGGCGCGCAGCTTGTGGGCCAGGCCGATGCCCCGGCCCTCGTGGCCGCGCAGGTAGAGCACGACGCCGCGGCCGGCCTCGGCGACCCTCCGCAGCGAGGCCTGGAGCTGCGGGCCGCAGTCGCAGCGCAGCGAGCCGAGCACGTCGCCGGTCAGGCACTCGGAGTGGACCCGGACCAGGACGTCCTCGCCGTCGGGGAGCCGGCCGTCCGCCGTCAGGCCGCCGGCGACCAGCGCGATGTGCTCGACGCCGTCCAGGGTGCCGCGGTAGCCGACGGCGGTGAACTCGCCGTACTCGGTCGGCAGGGCGGTGACGGCGGCCCGGTCGACGTGCAGCTCGGTGCGGCGCCGGTAGGCGATGAGGTCCTCGATCGAGATGATCGCCAGGTTGTGCTCGCGGGCGAAGGCGACCAGCTCGGGCAACCGCGCCATGGTGCCGTCGTCGTTGACCACCTCGGCGATCGCGCCGGCCGGCGGCAGGCCGGCGAGCCGGGCCAGGTCGACGGCGGCCTCGGTGTGGCCGGGGCGGACCAGCACGCCGCCCTCGACGGCGCGCAGCGGGAAGACGTGCCCGGGCCGGGCGAGGTCGCCGGGCTCGGTGCCGGTCGAGGAGAGCAGCCGTACGGTGCGGGCCCGGTCGGCGGCCGAGATGCCGGTGTCGACGCCTTCGCGGGCGTCCACCGAGACGGCGTAGGCGGTGCCCTTGCGGTCCTCGTTGACCTGGGTCATCGGCGGGAGCTTGAGGCGGTCCAGCTCCTCGCCGGTCATCGGGGCGCAGATCACGCCGGAGCTGTAGCGGATGGTGAAGGCCATCAGCTCGGGGGTGGCGGCGGAGGCGGCGAAGACGATGTCGCCCTCGTTCTCGCGGTCCTCGTCGTCGACGACGATCACGGCGCGGCCGAGCGCGATGTCGGCGACGGCCCGCTCCACCGGGTCGAGGACGAGCTCGTCGGTCGGGTCCCCGGTCGGACGCGCGGTGGGGTTCTCGGTCATGCGGAGGCTCCCTGGAGGGCGGGGTCGGTCACGGGGCGTGCGGTGCGGCCGCGCTGCCACCAGGCGCGCAGGCCGAGCAGGACCAGAACGAAGTAGACGGAGTAGGTGAAGCCGGAGAAGACCAGGCCGTTGTTGAAGGCCAGCGGGACGCCGACCAGGTCGACGGCGACCCAGGCGAACCAGAACTCGACCCAGCCGCGGGCCTGGGCGACCATCGCGGCCAGCGTGCCGACGAAGATGTAGGCGTCCGGCCAGGCGTCCCAGGACAGTTGGGGGTAGGCGGTGAAGAGGGCGCCGACCGCCAGGGTGCCGAGCGCGGTGCCGCCGGTCAGCAGGGCTCGCTCACGGCCGGTGGCGAAGCGCACGGCGACGTCGCCCTCGCCGCGGGCGCCGCGGTGCCACCGGGTCCAGCCCCACCCGGCGGCCAGGATCACCACAAGCTGCTTGCCGACGCCGCCGCCGAGGTGGGCGCTCGCGTACGCGCCGACCAGGACGAGGCCGGAGAGCAGCTGGACCGGCCAGGTGAGCCGGGACCGCCGCCAGCCGAGGGCGAGCGCGGCGAGGCCGAGCAGGTTGCCGATGATGTCGGAGCGGTAGACGTCCTGGCCGAGCAGGTGGACGGTGCCGTTGAGCCAGCTCACCGTTCCTCCCCCGGGGCGTCGCCGGCCGAGAGAGCCGTGGGGATCGAGGGGAGGGTGCGGGCTTCGAGCAGCCGCTCGACGTACTTGGCGAGGACGTCGACCTCCAGGTTGACGCTCTCGCCGACGGTCTTGGCGCCGAGCGTGGTCAGCGCGAGGGTGGCCGGGATGAGGCTGACGGTGAAGCTGTCCAGGGCGGCCTCGACCACGGTGAGGCTGACGCCGTCGACGGTGATCGAGCCCTTCTCGACGAGGTAGCGCGAGACGGAGCCGGGCAGTGAGAAGCGCAGCACCTCCCAGCGGAGCTCGCCGGCCGCGTCGCGCTCGCCCGGTTCGCGGCTCAACAGCCGCCCGGTGGCGTCGACATGGCCCTGCACGAGGTGTCCGCCGAGCCGGGCGCCGAGGGCCATGGCGCGCTCCAGGTTGACCCGGGCGCCGGGCTTCAACTCGCCCAGGCTGGACCGGTGGAGCGTCTCGGCCATCACGTCGGCGCTGAACTCGCCGGTGCCGGCGGCCAGTTCCTCGGGGGTGTCGACGACGGTCAGGCAGACGCCGTTGACCGCGATGGAATCGCCGTGCCGCGCGCCCTCACAGACCACCGGGCCGCGCAGGCGGATTCGCGAGGAGTCGCCGATCTCCTCGATCGACACGACCTCGCCGAGCTCTTCGATGATGCCGGTGAACACCCGGGTTCTCCTCGCACTTAGGGGCGCGGACTCCGGGGTGTGGCACGGGAGATGAGCACGGACGTGGGGTAGGCCGGGTACGGGGGTGCGTAGGCCGCCGGACGGCGACGGGACCCGTCGCCGGGCTGTCACCGAACCGGACGCCGGAGGAGGGAACCCTCGTCCGTCGCCGCACACCGCCTCCCACGGTCCACCGGGGGACCACGGGCCCTGCTCACTCGTCCGCCGCGCACGCCTCCCATCCGGACTTTCACCGTCGGTCCAGGAATTTCACCTGGTCAACCGGCCGCTGGCTGCGGACGGGTCGCGGACTGTAACCGCCGGTTCGGATTTTCACCGACCCCGGAGTGCGCTGAACGTCACTGCTACTGCTGCCGCCATTCTGCCATGGTCCGCGCGGGGCCAGGGAGAGGTGTCCACTGTGGTCTCTTTCACGCGGCGGCGGGGAATGGACGGCGGCCCGGGGCGGGGACCCGCAGGCGGCCAGGTGGCGGCCCGGGGTGCGTCGGGCGCAGGCTGGTGGTATCGGGGCGGCGGAACGCGCCGCCACCGGGAACCGCAGGAGGTGCGGGAGCTATGGCCAAGTTCATGGATGTCCACCACGGGATGGCCGGCATCACCGAGGACCAGTTGCGGATGGCGCACCAGGCCGACCTGGCGATCCAGTCCGACGAGAACGTGCAATTCGAGCATGCGTGGGCCGACCCGGATGCCGGCGTCGTCTACTGCCTCTCCGAGGCGCCGTCGAAGGAGGCCGTGCGGCGGGTCCACGAGCGCGCCGGGCATCCGGCGGACGAGGTGCACCCGGTTCCGCTGAGCGTCTGAGGCGGATTTCTTCTCCGAGGCAGGTCAGAGCGCGGGGACCGGTGTGAAGTGGGTGACCTCCGGCGGGTGGGCCAGGTAGCGCAGTTCGCCCTCCGACCAGACCGGCCGGATCCGCCACATCGGCCCCGCGTAGCCGCGCAGCGCCTCCTCGTCGCGCCAGCGGCTGACCACGAGCACGCGGTGGCCGTCCTCGGTCACGGAGCGCAGCAGTTCGCCGCCCAGGCAGCCGTCCGTCCGTCCGAGCTGCGGGAGCACCTTGCTGGTCAGCACCTCGCAGAACTCCTCGACGTGCCCGGCCATGACCTGCCCGGCCCAGATTCTGATGATCACGGCGACCACCTGCCTCGGAAGCGTCCTGGCCCCATTATCGGCGCAAAGCCGCTGGTGGGGAGGGGTTGCGGCAGATTTTCCGGACGGCCCCCGTCCGCCCGTGCGGGGGCTCCGCTACGTTGACCGGTATGACCAGCACACCGGAGACTGTCGTTCCGTCAACGCCCGAGCCGCACGCGCCGTCCGGCCTCTTCGAGGCGCTCGCCACCACCGCCGTCCACGACGCGGCCCAGCTGCGCGAGGTCTACGAGCACCCGGGCGACCACGCCCGCCGCAAGCAGGTGGACCGCATCCACGACGTCGCCCGGCAGCTGATCGCCTGCTCCTCGCTGGTCTTCCTGGCCAGCGCGGACGCCTCCGGGCGCTGCGACGTGTCGCCGCGCGGCGGCCCGGCCGGACTCGTGTCGGTGCTGGACGAGTTCACCCTGGCGATCCCCGACGCGACCGGCAACAAGCGGCTGGACAGCCTGCACAACATCGTCGAGACCGGCCGGATCGGCCTGCTCTTCGTGGTCCCGGGCCGGGACTCCACCCTGCGGGTCAACGGGCGGGCCTGCGTCTCCACCGACCCGCGGCTGCTGGAGCAGCTGACGGCGGTCGGCAAGCCGCCGCGCAGCGCGATCGTGGTCGCGGTCGAGGAGGTCTTCGCGCACTGCCCCAAGGCCTTCCTGCGCTCCTCGGCCTGGAAGCCGGAGAACTGGCTCGCCAAGGACGCCCAGCCGAGCTCGGCGGAGGTCACGCTCTCCCACCTGGCGGACCCCGCGCTGACCGTCGAGGCGATCGAGCAGACCGAGCGGGAGGCGCTGCTCTACCGCTACGAGTAGCGGCGCGGACGAGTGCCCGCACCCGTTCGGGGTTCGGACGGGTGCCCCGGGCGGGAGCGGGTGCCGGGGCCGCGGCGGGCCGGTTGAATGGACGGATGGACTGCGTCTTCTGTGCGGTGGTGGCGGGCGCGGAGCCCGCGCACCGGGTGCTGGACGACGAGGCGGCGGTGGCCTTCCTGGACCGGCGGCCGCTCTTCCCCGGCCATGTGCTGGTGGTGCCGCGCGACCACCACCGCACCCTCGCGGACCTGCCCCCGGCGGTGGTGGGCCCGTTCTTCCTGCGGGTGCAGCGGGTGTCGGCGGCGGTGGAGCGGGGGCTGGGGGCGGCGGGCAGCTTCGTCGCGGCGAACAACCGGATCAGCCAGTCGGTGCCGCACCTGCACGTCCACGTGGTGCCGCGCAACCCGAAGGACGGGCTGCGCGGCTTCTTCTGGCCGCGCGGGACGTACCCGGACGAGGCGGACGCGGCGCGGATCGCCGAGCGGCTGCGCGCCGCGCTCGCCCCGGCGGAGGGGTAGATCCCCTCAGGACTCAGCCGACGCGGACGTCGTCGACCACCCAGTACCAGTTGTTGCCGCCGGTGTACCGGAAGCGCAGCCGCAGCCGGCTCGCCCCCGCCGGGACGGCCAGGTCGAGCCGCTGGCGGCCGTTGGTGTCGGCGGTGTAGCTCTTCACCTCGACGGGCGTGCCGCCGTCCCAGACGGCGAGCACCCGGGCGGTCTGGACGCCGTCCGGCCGGTAGAAGGTGGTGAAGGCGACCGGGACGCTGCCGCGGCCGGCCACCGGGTACTCGGGGCTGACCAGGGTGGATGGGGCAGCGGGAGACGCTGCACAGCGACGACGGGCGGCACGACGAGAGCGTGGCCAACCTGCGACGTGCCATCCACCCGCTGGGCGACCTTCCGGGCGTACACCTGCCCCAGAGCTGGACGAGTCCCTGGAGCTGACCGCGCACCTCCTCCAGGAGTGGATCCCGAAAGCCTTCGAGGTGAGGCTGACCGTCGTAGGCGACCGTATGTTCCCCGTCGCCATCCACGCGGGCAGCACCGCCGCACACGTGGACTGGCGAAGCGACTACGACGCGCTGGAGTACGAGCCCGTCTCCATCCCCGACGACGTGGCCGCCGCTGTCCGCCGGTTCATGGCCCGATACCAACTGAACTACGGTGCCTTCGACTTCGCCGTTACCCCGGCCGGCGACTGGGTGTTCTTCGAGTGCAATCCGGCCGGACAGTGGCAGTTCGTCGCCGCTGCCACGAAACTCCCCATCGCCGAGGCACATGCCTCCCTGCTTCAAGGAGCCATCACGTGACCGTCGCCATCGACACCGAAGAGGCCCGGGGCCGCCGGAACGCCCTCGCGGACCGGCTCGCCGATGCCGGTCACGGCCGGAGGTGGGTGGAAGCGGTGCGCGCGGTACCACGCCACCTGTTCGTCCCGGAGTTCCACACCCAGGACCCGACTGGCCGGTGGCGCACCGTCCAGGCCGCGGACCCGGCTTACCTGGACGCCGTCTACAGCAACCTGGCCCTGACCACCCAGCTCACCGATGGCACGCCCGACGGTCTTCGGCAGCTGACCGGGGAGCAATCGCCGAGCGGCAGGGACCGGAAGCACTGACGGATCCGCTCGGCGGAGCATCGTGCCGCCGTCCCGACCGGGACGGCGGCACGATCAAGCGATCCGCACCTGGCTGGACCAGCAGTGGCAGGCCGACGGACCGGCGGGCGGGGGCGCCGTACCTCCGGGGGACGAGCGGCGGGTGTCGAAATCGTCGCCACGGTGGACGCCGTCGTCGTCCGGCCGCTCCTAGGCTCGGGGGCATGAACGATCTTGGCAGCCTCGTCCAGCAGACCGCCGACCGCCTTGCCGGCCAACAGGTCGGTGCGGTGGTCGCCGGGCTCGCCCGCGGCACGGTGGAGATCCGCGGCGCCGGGCGGACCGGGCCCGGCGCCGCCGGCGGGCCGCCCGGGCCGGACACGCTGTTCGAGATCGGGTCGGTGACCAAGGTGTTCACCTCGCTCGCGCTCGCCCGGCTGACGCTGGCGGGCACCGTCACCCTGGACGAGCCGCTCGCCGACGTCCTCGCCGGCGCGCTCCCGGCCGAGGTCGCCGTCCCGGCCAAGGGGTCGGAGCCGCTCGCGCTGCGGCACCTCGCGACCCACACCTCCGGCCTGCCGCGGCTGCCCGCCGGGATGCTGCTGCCCGCCCTGCTCACCCCCAACAAGCCCGACCCCTACGCGCACTGCACCGCCGCGACGCTGCTCGGCGGCCTCGGCCGGACCAGGCTGCGGGCCGCCCCCGGGCGCAGCTTCCGCTACTCCAACCTCGGCGCCGGGCTGCTCGGCCTCGCCCTCGCGCACCGGGCCGGCGTCGGGTACGGGGAGCTCGTCCGGCGGGAGGTCTGCGAACCGCTCGGGCTGACGGACACCGTGCTGGAGCCCGACGCCGAGCAGACGGCGCGGCTCGCCCCCGGGCACAGCTCCGGCGGGCGGCCGGTGCCGGCCTGGCACCTCGCCGACCTCGCCGGGGCGGGCGGGTTGCGGTCCACGGCGGCCGATCTGGCGGTCCTCGTGCAGGCCCAGCTGGCGGTGGGGCCCGAGGGGCAGGCCGAGGAGGACGGCGAGGGGGACGCTCCGCTGGGGCCCGCGATCGCGCTCACCCGGGAGGTGCGGCACCGGGTCAACCCGTTCGCCTGGATGCACCTCGGCTGGCTCGGCCACCGCCTGCACGCCCGCCAGGGCGGCCACCTGCAGATCTGGCACAACGGCGGTACCGGCGGCTACCGCTCGTTCGTCGCCTTCGACCCGGAGAAGCAGGTCGGGGTGGTCGTACTGGCCAACACCCGCCGCTCCGTCGACACGCCCGGCGTCCAGCTGCTGCGCACGCTGCAGACCACCCGCGCCACCTTCCCGCGCCGGTAGGCCCGCGCCCCGGGCCCCGGGGCGGCCGGGAGCGCCGCGCGGGGGTGGCGGGGCGCGTGGGAAGATGGCAGGGCTGGTGGAGACGATCTCCAGGCGGTTCCTGGCCATGGTGACCGAGCATGGTGAACGAGCGGCGTGAGCGCGAGGCCGGCGGGCCCGGGAGGGTGCCGCACGGCGACCGGCCGGGTGACGCACCCGGCGATCAGCCGCGCCCGCAGCCTGTCGGCCCGGAGCCCGACGACCACCCGGAGCAGGCCGACGACACGGAGGCGCTGCTGATGGTGCCGATCGCCACCGCCCTGATCGAGGCCGACGGCCGGATCCTGCACTGGAGCAGCGACGCCGAGGCGCTGCTCGGCTACTCCGCGGAGGAGGCGATCGGCGCCCGGGCCGCCCAGCTGCTGGCCTCCGACGACCGGCGGCCGGAGGTGCTGGAGCTGTTCCAGGAGATCCTCGACGGCCGCGGCTGGTCCGGCGTCTTCCCCGTGCGCCACCGCGACGGGCACCACGTCAACCTGGAGTTCCGCACCCACCCGATCGCCGGCCCAGGCGGCAGCCCGCTGGTGCTCGCGGTCGCCTCGGACGTGACCACGCTGCGCCGGATCCAGGCGGACCTGGCCGTGCTGGACGGCTTCTTCACGCAGTCCCCCGTCGGGATGGCCGTCTACGACACCCACCTCGCCTTCGTCCGGATCAACGAGGCGCTGGCCCGGGTCAACGGGCTGACGGTACCCGAGCACCTCGGGCACCGGCTGACCGAGCTGCTGCCCGGGATCAACGGCGCGGAGAACGAGGCCGTGATGCGCCGGGTGCTGGAGACCGGCGAGCCGGTGCTGGACGCCCGCTCGCACGGCCGCACCCCGGGCGACCCGACGCACGACCACGCCTGGTCGGCCTCCTACTTCCGGCTGGAGGACCCGGGCGGGCGGGTGCTCGGGGTGAGTTCGACCATCATCGACGTCACCGAGCGGTTCCGGGCCGACGCCCGCGCCGCCCGCGCCCAGGAGCGGCTCGCCCTGCTGGTCGAGGCCTCCGCCTCGATCGGCACCACCCTGGACCTGCGGCAGACCGCCCGGGAGCTGGCCGACGCGATGGTGCCCAGGGTGGCCGACATCAGCGGCGTCTTCGCCCTGGAGGCGCTCGCCGCCGGGCGGACCGTCGAGCCGCTGGACCCGGCCCTCCCCCAGCACGTGCGCCGGCTGGCGCTGGCCACCGCCGACCCGCTCTACCCGGCGGACGCGCTGCCGGTGGACACCGTCTACGAGGTGACGCCGGACTCCCCCTACGCGCGGGCGCTGGCCACCGGGCGGACGGTGGTGGTGCCGTCCTGGGAGCTGCCGCCGCTGAGCGACGCGATCACCGAGAGCCGCCGGCAGGCGTACCTCGGCGACCGTCCGCGATCGGTGCGGATCACCCCGCTGGTGGCCCGCGGCACCACCCTCGGCATGATCGTCTACTCCCGGCGCGGCGAGCGGGAGTCCTTCGCCGAGGCCGACATCACGCTCGGCGACGAACTCGCCGCCCGGGCCGCCGTGGCCATCGACAACGCCCGGCTGTACCTGCGCCAGCACCAGACGGTGCTCGCCCGGCAGCAGGCGCTGCGCGAGGCGAAGGCCGCGCAGGAGCGGCTCGCGCTGGTCAACGTGGCCTCCACCCGGATCGGCACCACCCTCGACCTCGCCCAGACCGCCAAGGAGCTGGCCGAGGTGGCGACCCCCCGGCTGGCCGACACGGTGGTCGTCGAGGTGCTGGACGACCTGGTGCGCGGCGAACGCGAGGCCCGGCCGTCCGGCGACGGTTCGGCGCTGCTGCGACGGATGGCCTTCCACTCCGCGCACCGCTCCACCCTGCGGCCGATCGACCGCAGCGGCGGCGTGCACCGCTTCCCGCCCTCCTCCCCGTACGCCTGGGCGCTCGGCCACCGCAAGCCGGTGCTGGTGCCGCACATGGACGAGGCCGGGATGGCCTGGTTCCGGGACGACCCGGTGCGCGCCACGGCGGTGCGCGAGCAGAACGTCCACTCCTTCATGGTGGTGCCGCTGATCGCGCGCGGCTCCCCGGTCGGCGTCGCGGCCTTCTACCGGACGGTGGTGGAGCGCCCCTACGAGGACGACGACCTGGCGCTGGCCGGGGAGTTGGCGGTGCGGGCGGCCGTCGCGATCGACAACGCGCTGCTGTTCACCCGGGAGCGGGACGCGGCGGCCGCCCGGCAGCGCGCGCTCGACGAGGCCTGGGCCGCGCAGCAGCGGCTGTCCCTGCTCAACGAGGCCTCCAACCGGATCGGCACCACCCTCGATCTCTACCGCACCGCCCGCGAGTTGATCGAGGTGGTGATCCCCCGGTTCGCCGACTTCGTCACCGTCGACCTGCGCGAGGCGGTGCTCGGCGGCGAGGACCCGGCGCCCGTCCCGGCCGACGGCGCGGTGCTGATGCGGGCCGTGGCGGTCGGCGAGTTGGACGCCGAGGGCCTGATGTCGGACGCGGCCGACTCCGTCGGCGAGACCTCGCAGTCGGCCCAGGTGTACGCGGAGAGCCTGCGCACCGGCCGGTCGATCCTGGTGTCGGAGGTCGACGAGACGGCGCTGCGCCGGATCGTGGCCTCGCCGGACCGGGTGGAGCCGGGCCTCGACGCCGGCGTGCACTCGTACCTGATGGTGCCGCTGATGGCACGCGGACTGGTGCTCGGCGGCGCCGAGTTCATCCGCACCCGCAACCCGCTGCCGTTCGGCTCGGCGGACCGCGCGCTGGCCGAGGAGCTGGTCGGCCGCACCGCGCTGGCCATCGACAACGGCCGGCTGTACCGGCGCGAGCGGGAGACCGCGCTGACCCTCCAGCGCAGCCTGCTGCCGCAGGAGATCCACCGCACGCTGGGCCTGGAGATCGCCTACCGCTACCTGCCGAGCAGTGTGGTGAGCGAGGTCGGCGGCGACTGGTTCGACGTGGTGCCGCTCTCCTCCGGCCGGGTCGCGCTGGTCGTCGGCGACGTCATGGGGCACGGCATCCGGGCGGCCGCCACGATGGGCCAGCTGCGCACCGTGGCAAGGACGTTGACCACCCTGGAGCTGGCGCCCGACCGGGTGATGCACCGGCTGGACGAGGCCACCACGGCGATCGGCGAGGGCCAGTTCGCCACCTGCGTCTGCGTGGTGTTCGACCCCGTCGACCGGCGCTGCGTCGCCGCCTGCGCGGGCCACCTGCCGCCGGTGGTGGCCGACACCGAGGGCCACGCCCGGCTGCTCGACCTGCCGCCCGGGGCACCGCTCGGGGTCGGCGGAGTGCCCTTCGAGAGCGTGGAGTTCACCCTCCCCGAGGAGGGCCTGCTGGCGCTGTACACCGACGGCCTGGTCGAGCGGCGCGGCCGGGACCTCGACGAGGGACTGCGGCTGCTCTGCCGCACGATCGCCGACCGGCGCGGCTCGCTGGAGCAGACCTGCGACGTGGTGCTCTCCGAACTCACCGGCCGCACCAGCGAGGACGACATCGCCGTCATCCTGGCGCAGGCCCTGCCGGTCGGTTCGGACCGGATCGCCACCCTCCCGCTCGGCGGCGACCGCGCGATGGTCGCCCACTCGCGCCGGTTCACCCGCGAGACGCTCGCCGCGTGGGGCCTGGCCCCGCTCGCCGACTGGGCCGAGCTGCTCACCAGCGAACTGATCACCAACGCCCTGGTGCACGCCGGATCACCCACCCAGCTGCGGCTGTTGTGCAACCGGACGCTGACCGTCGAGGTGGCCGACCAGGACACCTCCTCGCCCCGGATGCGGCGCGCCCACGAGGAGGACGAGGGCGGGCGCGGCATCCACCTGGTCAACGAGCTCGCCCACCGCTGGGGCACCCGGCGGACGCCGGACGGCAAGGTGGTCTGGTTCGACCTGGAGCTGCCGCCGGGGCTGTCGGGGCGCTGACCGCCACCGGACCGGGTGTCGGTCGAGGGCGACCGTGCAGGAACGTGCGGGAAGGGGCGAAGTGGACGCGTAGTGGTGGACGGCCTACCAGGCTTCGCCGTCCGTCCAGGCCGCCAGCGTCCGGCGGCTCTCGAAGCGGCGCGGGCGGCCGGTCAGCGGATCGGTGAACTCGACGGCGGAGGAGAGCAGTTGGAGCGGCCGGCGGAAGTCGTCCGGGGCCGGCTCGGGCAGCAGCACCGGGTACACCGGGTCGCCCAGGATCGGCAGGCCAAGGCCGCTCATGTGCAGTCGCAGCTGGTGCGTCCGCCCGGTCGACGGCCGCAGCAGGTAGTGGCCCCGGCCTTCGCGCCGCTCGATGAGCTCGATCCGGCTCTCGCTGTTCGGCGGCGCGTCCAGCTCGTGGGCGGCGATCACCCCGCGCTCCTTGACGATGTGGCTGCGCACGGTGCGGGGCAGCTCCACCGCCGGGTCGTAGGCGGCCACCGCCCGATACTCCTTGCGGACCAGCCGGTCCCGGAACAGCGACTGGTAGGCGCCCCGGTCCTCCGGCCGGACCACGAACATCGCCAGCCCCGCCGTCAACCGGTCCAGCCGGTGCGCCGGACTCAGCGCGGGCAGCGCGAGGCTGTGCCGCAGCCGGCAGAGCGCCGTCTCCACGACGTGCCGCCCGCGCGGGGTGGTGGCCAGGAAGTGCGGCTTGTCGACCACCACCAGGTGCTCGTCCCGGTACAGCACCTCCAGCGCGAACGGGACCGGCACCTCCTCGGGCAGCTCCCGGTAGAACCACAGGTGGGCGCCCGGCCGGAACGGCTCCGCGATCCCGACGGCCCGCCCGTCCTCGCCGACCACCTCCCCGGCGCGCAGCAGGCCGTCCACCCGGTCCGCCGCCACCGCCGGCAGCCGCTCGCGCAGGTACGCCCGCACCGTCTCCCACGGACCGCCGGTCACCGGCAGCCGCAGGTGCACCGGATCGACCCCCAGCCGCTGCGGAAGGGGGGAGGTCGGCGCCGCGCTCCTACGTCTCATCTCGCCGCCACCCTAGTTCGTCACGGGCCCGGGGCGGGCGCCGGGATACGGGTGGGGGTGGGCGCCGGGATGCGGGCGGTGGGCGGGTGGCGGGATGCGGGCGGGGCGGGCGCCGGGCCCGGCGTCGGGATGCCGGTGGGGTGGGCGGCGGTGGAGAGTGGACGAGGGGGGCGGTTCCCGGGCGGTGGCCACCGCGCCGGTCGCCGAGTCGTCCAGTGGCCTGGAGGCGGGTGCGTGAGCGCGAGCGGCGAGGGCCCCGAGGGCGCCGCGGCGGACGCGGTGCCGCCGCCCCGGCTGCCCCGGCGGACCAGGCTGCTGCTCGGCGGCGCCTTCGTGCTGCTGGTCGGGGCCGTCCTGACGGACCTGCTGACCGGCCCCGGCACCACCCTCTCCCCCGTCCTCGCCGCGGCGCCCGTCCTCGTCGGGGCGACCACCCGGCGGGCCCGGGTGCCGCTCGCCACCGGTGCGGCCGCCGCCGTGGTGGCCGGCCTGCTGGAGGAGGTCAACACCGGGCTGCCGGCCACCGTCCACCTCGCCTCGCTGATCACCATCACCGCCACCACCCTCGCCAGCACCGCCAACGTGGTGCTGATCGCGGCCCGCGAACGCGAGCTGCTCCAGGTGCGGACCGTCGCCGAGGCCGCCCAGCGGGCCCTGCTGCGCCCACCGCCCGACCGGATCGGGCCGCTGCGGATCGCCGTCCGGTACGTCGCGGCGGCGGCCGAGGCGCGGATCGGCGGCGACCTGTACGAGGTGGTGGACACGCCGTTCGGGATCCGGATCCTGCTCGGGGACGTCCAGGGCCACGGCCTGCCGGCCGTCGAGACGGCGGCGGACGTGCTCGGCGCCTTCCGCACGGCCGCGCGCACCGAGCCGGACCTCGCCCGGCTCGCCGAACGCCTGGACGCCGCGCTCGCCGGGCGCCCGGCCGAGGGGCGGTTCGTGACCGCGGTGCTGCTCGGGGTGGACCGGGGGGACAGCGCCGCCCTGCTGGTCAACTGCGGGCATCCGCACCCCCTGCTGCGCCGCGCCGGGCGGGTCACCGAGCTCGCCCCCACGCGGCACACCCCGCCACTGGGCCTGCTCGGCCTGCTCGGCGACGGCCACTACACCGCCGAACCGATCGACCCGCACCCCGGCGACCTGCTGCTCCTGTACACCGACGGCGTCTCCGAGGCCCGCGACGCGGCGCGGGTCTTCTACCCCCTCCCCGCCCGCCTCGCCGAACTCCCCGCCGGCACCCCGGACGACCTGCTGGACGCCCTGCTCACCGACCTCGCCGCCTGGGTCTCCCCCGCCGGCCTCGCCGACGACGCCGCCGCCCTCGCCGTCCGCTGGGACCGCTGACCGACCCGGCACACGCAGCCGGGGGTAGAAGCCGGGCGCGGCGTCGGTGGAGGGCGGCCGGCGGCTGTCACGATGATGCGATCAGTGCACGATCGACGTCGGAGGGTGACGAATGGCCAAGGTTCCCCCACGGGTCACGGGAGCGGGGCACGGGATCGACGGCGTCATCCGGCGGCTGCGGACGATCGCGGCCGTCCTGCCGCCCGCCGACGGGGTCGCGGTGTTCAACCGGATGTACCTGACGGTCACCGAGACCGTCCGGGCACGGCTGGGCGAGTTCGCGGATCCGCCCGCCGTGGCCGAGCTGGACGTGCTGTTCGCCGGGCGCTACCTGCGGGCCGTGGACGCGGTCGCGGCCGGGCGGCGTCCGCCGGCCTGCTGGCGGCCGCTGTTCGAGCTGCGCGCGGACCCGGGGGTGCACCCGGTCCAGTTCGCGCTGGCCGGGATGAACGCCCACATCCAGCACGACCTGCCGCTCGCCGTCGTCGACACCTGCCGTCGGCTCGGGCGGTCGCCGGCGCGGCTGGCGGGCGACTACCACCGGATCAACCGCCTGCTGGCGGAGGTCGAGACGACCGTCCGGGAGCAGCTGCTGCCCGGGCCGGACGTGCTGGAGCGGTTCGAGCCGCTGACCCACCGGATCGGGGCGTGGTCGGTCGACTCCGCCCGGGAGGCCGCCTGGGGCTCGGTGCGGGTGCTCTGGGAGCTGCGCGGGCGGCCGGCGACGGCCGAGGCGTTCACGACGGCGCTGGACGGCGCGGTCGGGCTGCTCGGCCGCGCCCTGCTGCTGCCCCTGGGCCTGGGCGTGCCTCCCGCGCCGGGACACCAGGACGTACAAACGGCCGACCGGCTCCCCGTGGCGAGGAGCCGGCCGGCCACCGTACGGCGCGGGCCGGGCGGTGATCAGGCCCAGCTGGAGTGCAGCGGCTTGCCCTCGGCGTAGCCGGCCGCGCTCTGGATGCCGACCACGGCCTTCTCGCGGAACTCCTCCAGGCTGGCCGCGCCCGCGTAGGTGCAGGAGCTGCGCACGCCGGCGACGATCGAGTCGATGAGGTCCTCGACGCCCGGGCGGGCCGGGTCGAGGAACATCCGGGAGTGCGAGATGCCCTCCTCGAACAGCGCCTTGCGGGCCCGGTCGTACGTCGAGTCCTGGGCGGTGCGGTTGCTCACGGCCCGCTTCGAGGCCATGCCGAAGGACTCCTTGTACTGCCGGCCGTCGGCGGCGGTGTGGAGGTCGCCGGGCGACTCGTAGGTGCCGGCGAACCAGGAGCCGATCATCACGTTGGACGCGCCGGCGGCCAGCGCCATGGCGACGTCGCGCGGGTGGCGCACCCCGCCGTCGGCCCAGACGTGCTTGCCGAGGCGGCGGGCCTCGGCGGCGCACTCCAGCACGGCGGAGAACTGCGGGCGGCCGACGCCGGTCATCATCCGGGTGGTGCACATCGCGCCCGGGCCGACACCGACCTTCAGGATGTCCGCGCCGGCCTCGACCAGGTCGCGCACACCGGCCGCCGAGACGACGTTGCCCGCGACGATCGGGACCTGCGGGTCCAGGCCGCGGACGGCGCGCAGCGCGCTGATCATCGACTCCTGGTGGCCGTGCGCGGTGTCCACGACCAGCGTGTCGGCGCCGGCCTCCAGCAGGGCCTTGGCCTTGCCGGCGACGTCGCCGTTGATGCCGACGGTGGCGGCGATCCGCAGCTTGCCGGCGGCGTCCACGGCCGGGGTGTAGAGGGTGGCGCGCAGCGCGTTCTTGCGGGTCAGGATGCCGACCAGGCGGCCCTCGCCGTCGACGACCGGGGCGAGCTTGCGGTGCGCCTCGCTGAGCCGGTCGAAGGCGGTGCGCGGGTCGATGCCCTCGTCGAGCAGCAGCAGCTCGCGGGACATCACCTCGGAGAGCGAGGTGAAGCGGTCGACGCCCTGGCAGTCGGAGTCGGTGACCACGCCGACCGGCCGGCCGTCCTCGACCACGACCAGCGCGCCGTGGGCGCGCTTGGGCAGCAGCGAGAGGGCCTCGGCGACGGTGGCGCCGGGGGCGAGCGTGATGGCGGTGTCGTGCACCAGGTGGCGCTGCTTGACCCAGCCGATGACCTCGGCGATGACCTCGGTCGGGATGTCCTGCGGGATGGCGACCAGGCCGCCGCGGCGGGCGACGGTCTCGGCCATCCGGCGGCCCGAGATGGCGGTCATGTTGGCGACCACCAGCGGGATGGTGGTGCCGGTGCCGTCGTTGGAGGAGAGGTCGACACCCTGGCGGGAGCCCACGGCGGATCGGCTGGGGACCATGAAGACGTCGTCGTACGTAAGGTCGTACGAGGGCATGAGGTCGTTCAGGAAGCGCATGAAACGGGGCTCTCTGGCTGGGAGAAATTACACCTGGGCGCGGGTGCGGCACGGCCGCAGGGCGCACTCGGGCGCCCCTGCACCCAACGTTCGATTCTGCGGCACGGATCGGACAAAAGCCAGTTCGGCCGCAATTGCTGGCACTGCGCACAAGTCATGATCAATGCTCCGCGCGTAGATGTGGAGGATCGTCCAAGCTCCGGCTTTTCGCCCCGGCCGGGGCCGCTCCCGTAGCATTCACGCGGTACGACGCGGCGAACGCCGTGATCGGCGAGGCGAGCGGGAAACGGCAGAGGCATGACGGCGGCGGGCGTGGACACGGGGCAGCAGCGGAGCGACGAGGACGTCGAGGTGGCCTGGGCGGCCGACCCGACCGGCGCGGGCGAGGAGATCGACTTCGGCCCCGGCCTCGACCCCGAGCGGCTCCGGCTCTGCCTGGAGGTGCTGGCCGAGCTGGACGAGCTGCACGTCGACCACCCGGACGCGATCACCGTCCGCAAGGCCGTCGGCGGGATATTCCGCACGCTCAAGCAGCGCCGCCGCCAGGAGATGCGAGCCCGCAAGACCGCCAACGACCGCGAGGTCACCGCGCGCACCGCGACCGGCGCCCCGACCCGGATCGACGACGAGACGGCGGGCGCGTTCGGCCTGACCACCGTCACCACCGCGGAGATCGCCGGGATCCTGGAGCGCCCCCGCTCCTGCTACATCTGCAAGCAGCGCTACGTCGAGGTCGACGCCTTCTACCACAACCTCTGCCAGGACTGCGCGAGCAAGAACCGGGCCCGTCGCGACGCCCGCGCGGACCTCACCGGCAAGCGCGCGCTGCTGACCGGCGGCCGGGCCAAGATCGGCATGTACATCGCGCTGATGCTGCTGCGCGACGGCGCGCACACCACCATCACCACCCGCTTCCCCAACGACGCGATCCGCCGCTTCACCGCGATGCCGGACAGCGCCGAGTGGCTGCACCGGCTGAAGATCATCGGCATCGACCTGCGCGACCCCGCCCAGGTGATGGCGCTGGCCGACGAGGTCGCGGCGGACGGCCCGCTGGACATCCTGATCAACAACGCCGCGCAGACCGTGCGCCGCCCGCCGGAGTCCTACCGCGAGCTGGTCGCCGCCGAGTCCGCGCCGCTGCCGGCCGGCGAGCTGCCGCAGTCCACCACCATCGGCCGGTTCAACAGCGGCAGCGTCGACCTGCCCGCCCTGCCGCACCAGGCCTCCGGCGACGCCGAGCGGATCTCCGCCGAGGACGTCACCTCGCTCGCCCTGGTCACCGGTTCGGCGACGCCCGAGCGGATCCTGGCCGGGACGGCGATCGACGCCGGCGGACTCGTCCCGGACCTCGCGGACACCAACAGCTGGGTGCAGACCGTCAACGAGGTCGGCCCGGTGGAGCTGCTGGAGGTCCAGCTCTGCAACTCCACCGCGCCGTTCATCCTGATCAGCCGGCTCCGCCCGGCGATGGCCGCCTCGGCGTCCCGCCGCAAGTACGTGGTCAACGTCTCGGCCATGGAGGGCGTCTTCTCCCGCGGCTACAAGGGCGCCGGCCACCCGCACACCAACATGGCCAAGGCCGCGCTGAACATGCTCACCCGCACCAGCGCGATGGAGATGTTCCAGACCGACGGCATCCTGATGACCGCCGTCGACACCGGCTGGATCACCGACGAGCGCCCGCACCCGGACAAGATGCGCCTCGCCGACGAGGGCTTCCACGCCCCGCTCGACCTGGTCGACGGCGCGGCCCGGGTCTACGACCCGATCGTCCGCGGCGAGCACGGCGAGGACCTCTACGGCTGCTTCCTCAAGGACTTCGAGCGCTCCGCCTGGTAAGCCGCTCCCCTGGTAGTCCGCCCCCGCCCGGTACCGCCCCGCCACCCCTTCGGAGGAACCGACGTGACCACCGCCCCGCTGCTCGGCGCCGGCGTGATCGTGCCCACCGGGGACGGCCGGGTGCTGGTCGGCCGCCGCACCACCGCCGGCGAACCGCCGACCTGGAGCCTGCCGGGCGGCAAGGTCGACCCCGGCGAGTCCTTCGAGCGCACCGCCGCGCGCGAACTCGCCGAGGAGACCGGGATCACGCTGCCCGCCGAGGAGATGCGGGTGCTCGCCGTGCTGCTCGACCACGAGCTGGGCCGCCCCCGGCTCACCGCCGCCGTACTCGCCCCGCCGAGCCTGGCACCGGCCGTGGTCACCGAGCCGCACACCTGCGGCGGCTGGGAGCGGGTGCCGCTGGACGCGCTGCCGGAGCCGATGTTCTACCCGTCCGGACTGGTGCTGGGCGCCTGGCGGGCCGAGCTGGGCTTCGCGCCCCGGACCGGGACGCACCGGTACCCCGTCACCCACCGGTAGCCGGGGACGGGGTACGCGGCGCGGACGCCGTCAGCCGTTGCGGGCCGCCTCCGGGCCGGTGAGCCGCTTCAGCAGCGGCAGCGTCGAGGCGATGATCCCGAGCGAGGCCGCCAGCCCGAGCAGCACCAGCCCGAAGAACACCGCCCCCGGCGACACCAGGTCGTAGTGCATCTGCGACTTGAGGAACATCGCCGACGCCGCGAAGCCGGTCCCGGTCGCGATCGCCGCCACCACCAGCAGCGGCAGCGCGCTCTCCAGGCCGATCACCCGCCGCAGCAGGCGCAGCGGCGCACCGGTGAGCCGCAGCATGGCGAACGGCCGCCTGCGGTCGGACAGGCCCGCTACCACGCTCACCGCGAGGCTGCAGCCGGCGATCGGCAGGGTGGTCAGCAGCACCACGTTGGCCAGCTGCTGCCAGCCGACCCACTGCCGCTGCTGGGCGGTGCCCCGGTCGTCGACCGTCCGGGCCTGGTACTGCGGGTAGGCCTGGGTGAGCAGCGTCCGGGTCTGCTCCATGGCCGCCGTCGACCCGTCGGTGGTCACGTAGACGGTCTGCACCGGCAGTTTGGCGGCCTCCGCCGCGGAGATCGGCGCGGCCGGCCACTCGTGGGCCGCGTTCGAGTGCAGGTCGTTGAAGATCCACCCCGGGACGGCCGCGACCTCGGCCCCCGCCGGGCAGTGGCCGGCCACCGGGACCTGGGCGAGCTCGGAGCAGCGCACCAGGCTGGGGTAGAAGCCGGGCCGCTCGTTCGGGTCCCGCGCGATCCCGTCCGGGTTGGTGTGGACCACCGCCGTGCCCCGGACCCCGGGCACCGCGCGGAGGCCCGCGAGGACCTGCTCCGGCACCGCGTCCGTCATCGGCGGCCCGTCGAAGTCGGCGCTCTGCTCCACCGCGACCCGGGTCTCGGGGTCGCCGGCCAGCGCGCCCCGGTTCTCGTTGATGGTGCCGATGACGCAGACCGTCGCCGTGGTGACGAACAGGGCGAGGACGAGGCCGGCGACCGAGCGGAAGCCCGCCTTCGGGTCGTCCGCGAGCCTGCGGACGGCGATCAGCGTGGCCGGCCGGCTGGTGCGCAGGGCCACCGCCCGGGCGGCCACCATGGTCAGCCAGGGGCCGGCGATCACCAGGCCGAACATGATCACCAGGAAGCCGGTCAGATAGGCCGCCGTCTGCCCGTCGGTGGTCTGCGGGCGCCGGTTGACGAAGTACCCGAGCTCGACCAGGCCGGCCAGCAGCGGGAGCGCCCGCCAGAAGGTCGGCGGCTTCGGGGTGACCCGGCGGCTGACGCCCAGCGGCGAGATGGTGACCCGTCGCAGCGCCAGCCGGGCCGCGACCGCCGCCGCCACCGGGACGCCGAGCGCGGTGCCCACCAGCTGGAGCGGAGTGAGCGTCAGGTCCTCCAGGAAGAACCGGTCGCCGGTGAACGGGACGGTCGCCACCAGCGGGCGCAGCAGCAGGTGGAGCGCGAAGCCGAGCACCGCGCCGGCCACCGCGGCCACGGTGGACTCCACGGTCGAGATCACCGAGACCTGTCGCGGGGTGGCGCCGACCAGCCGCATCGCGGCGTAGCGCTGCTCGCGGGTGGCGGCGGAGAGCCTGGTCGCGGTGCCGATGAAGACGACCACGGGGAAGATCAGCGCGCCGGCCACGACGGAGAGGATCAGGGTCATGGCGTCACCGCGCACGCCCAGCCCGGGGCAGCTGTGGTCACAACTGGACGGCAGGGCGGTCGCGATGGTGGTGACCTTGCTCGCCCCTGGCAGGTGCTCGATCTCCGCCGGGGTGCGGCCCACGATCACGTACAGCGAGTCCGGGGAGGGCAGCGCCTCCTCGCCGAGGACACCGGCCTGCCGGCCGGGGAAGCGGTCGCCCAGCTCGACGGCCGGGGTCTCGCGCAGCAGCGCGGTCAGCGCGGGCGAGGCGTAGTACTCGCCGGGCGCGGGCAGCTCGGCGAGGCCGGGCGGGACGGGCGAGGTCGGCCCGGTGGCGGCGACGTCGACCCGGAAGATCTCCTTGCCGTCGTGGAAGTCGCCGTGGGCCCACCACCAGAGCGGGTCCACCGGCGCCGTGTCGGTCCGGCTCGCCGCGCCGGTGTTGGTCCACAGCACCCGGTCGTTGGCCTTGCCGACGGCGTTGATGCTGGCCAGGGTGGAGAGCAGCAGGCCGACGCCGATCGCGACGGCGGCGGTGATGACGGCCAGCCGGGCGAGGGCCTCGCGGCCCCCGCTCACGGCGAGGCGCAGGGCGAAGGCGATCACGAGGCGACCCGCTCCGCCGCGCCGCCCGGCGCGTAGCCCATCGAGAGGATCTTGGCCTTGCCGTCGCGGACCACGGCCTCGCGGTCGGCGTAGGCGGCGACCCGGGGCTCGTGGGTGACCAGCACGACGGTGGTGCCCTGCTCGCGGGCGGCGCCGACCATCAGCTCCATGACCTGCTCGCCGGTGAGCGAGTCCAGCGCGCCGGTCGGCTCGTCGGCGAACAGCACCCGCGGCCGGGCGACCAGGCCGCGGGCCAGCGCGACCCGCTGGGCCTGACCGCCGGACAGCTCGCCGGAGCGGCGGCCCCCCAGGCCGTCCAGGCCGAGCCGGGCGAACCACGGGCGGGCCTCGGCGAGCGCGGCGGACCGGCGGACGCCGTTGAGCAGCAGCGGCAGGGCGACGTTCTCCTCGGCGGTCAGTTCGGGGACCAGCTGGCCGAACTGGAAGACGAAGCCGAAGCGGTCCCGCCTCAAGGCGCTGCGCCGTGCCTCGCCCAGGTTGTCGATCCGCTGCCCGTCGAAGTACACCTCGCCCGCGTCGGGGACCAGGATGCCGGCCAGGCAGTGCAGCAGGGTGGACTTGCCGGAGCCGCTGGGGCCCATCACGGCGAGCACCTCGCCGGGCCCGGCGGACAGGCTGGCGCCGCGCAGGGCGGGGGTCTCGCCGAAGGCGAGTTCGACGTCGCGGGCTTCTATCAGTGCCGTGCTCATGCGCGTACCTCCGCGGCGAGGGCGTCCAGGCGGGCGGTGGTCAGGTCGATCCAGCGCAGGTCCGCCTCCAGGTGGAAGAGGCCGTGGTCGGCGAGCAGGGCGTCGACCAGGGGGCCGGTGCGGCGCAGTTCGGTCAGCTCGCGCATCCGGCGCAGGTGGGCGGCGCGCTGGGTGTCGAGGTACTCCTCGGCGTCGCGGCCGAGCAGCAGGGCGAGGACGACCTTGGTGAACAGCACCGACTGGAGGGTGGGTTCGGGGGCGACGGGCTCGGCGAGCCAGTGCTCGAACTCGGTCACCCCGGCCTCGGTGATGACGTAGCGCTTGCGCTCGGGCCCGTCGCCGGGCTCGGCCTCGCCGGCGACGACCTTGCCGTCCCGCGCCAGGCGGCCGAGCGTGGCGTAGACCTGGCCGTAGGGCAGGGGTTTGCCGCGTCCGAAGAGGGCGTCGTAGTCGCGTTTGAGGTCGTAGCCGTGGCTCGGCTCGCGCTCCAGTAGCCCGAGAAGGGTGAGGGGAACACTCATGAGAGGACCATACACCAGAGGTATACACCGAGTGTATAGATGGCGAGAATACTGCTCTGACCTGCGAAGACGCCGTGTCGCGCCCTCGGCCCGCCGAGGGACGAACGTCCCGCACCCGCTCCCGCGCGCCCGACCGACCCTTGTGCCCGCGGGCGGTACCGGGGAAATTGGAGGGCGACGGGGCCCACGCACGCCGACAGCCGTGAGGAGCCAGCATCGTGTCCAGGACACCCCGCCCGCCCCGCACCGTGCCACCGACCCGACGGGCCGGCCGCGTCCTGCGCCGCGCCCTCGGCCGCCGACACACCGTCCAGGCCCGTGAACCGCTCGCCCGCCCGGTCGACCGCGCCCGCGGCCGCGCCTGGCTGGCCGCCGCCCTCGCCCTCGCCATCGGCCTGGCCGGCATCGCCGCCGCCGCCGTCCTCGGCTACCGCACCGCCGGACGCACCACCGAGGCCGAACGCGAGCGCCTGCACCGCACCCAGGCCCTCGTACTCGGCAGGCTCCGCGCCGAGGACACCGGCGCCGGCCGGTGGCGCGGCGGCTACCAGAAACGGGTCGACACCTCGGTCTCCTGGACCGCCCCCGACGGCCTGGCCCGCACCGGCACCGTCGAGGCCCCGCGCGGCGCCGCCACCGGCTCCACCCTCACCCTCTGGGTGGACGCCGACGGGCGCCCCGCCACCGCCCCGGTCACCCGGGCCGGCCTGGCCGTCGGCCTCGCCTTCACCGCCCTCGCCGGCTCGACCACCCTGGCCGCCCTGCTCGGCGGCGCACTCGCCCTACGGCTGCGCCTCCTCGACCGCCGCGCCGACCGCGACTGGGAACGCTCCTGGGCCCACTGGGAACCCCGCTGGACCGGCCGCACCAGCCAGCCCCAGGACGACTGAACGGCGCCGCGTCCGACGCCTTCCTCGCCACCCGCCCCACCGCCCCGCGGCCGTAGGGCCCCTCCCCGGGTCCGCGTCCGGCACTTACGATGGGTGGCCCGGCCGGGCGCGCACGCCGGGAGGGGACCGGACGCGGGGGGCGGCCGGCGCGACGGGGGGCGAAGGATGGCGAGTCCGGAACAGCCGACCGAGATCACGAACACGATCAGCGGCGGCACGATCAACGGGCCGGTCCTCCAGGTCGGGCAGGCCACCGTGACGCTCGCCGCGCCGCTGCCGCCGCCCGGACGCCGGTTCCGGTCCTGGCACGCCGCCGTCGCGGTGGTCCTCGCGGGCGCCCTCGCCTTCGGCACCCACCTCGCGCTCAGCGCCGATCACGGCGCGCCCGGGATCTCTGCCCGTTACGTGCTGGATCAGGCCAATCCGCCCGTCCAGAGCGTCCTGCCGCGCACCGTGCGCGCCAACGAGCTCCCGCCGGAGGCCGCGGGCTGTACCGGCAGCCGGACCTGGGCGCACCGGCAGGGCGGCATCGACTACGGCCTCTCCCGGCTGGCCGTCACCGCGGTCGGCGGATTGGGCAGCACGGTCGTGATCGACAGCATCCGGGCCGAGGTCGTCGGGGCACCGCGCGAGCCCGAGCCCGGGACGGTGCTCTCCTGCGGAGGCCAGGGCGAGGGCGACTGGACCGAACTCGGCCTCGACCTCGACTCGCCCGATCCGGCCGCGCTGATCGCCGGCTCCGACGGGGTCTCGTACGCCCCGTACTTCCGCGGCAAGTACCTCTACCTGGAGACCCCGAAGCCCGAACTCATCGGCCTCACCGTGCTCGCGACCGAGCACAGCTACGACTACGTGCTGGTGGTCGAGGGTTCGGTCGACGGGAAGCGGCACAGCTGGCGGCTCCAGGACGACGACCGGCCGTTCCGGATCTCCGGGGTCCGCAAGGAACGCGCGAACACCCTGCACAGCACCGTCCTCGGCTGGGCCACCTCCTACGACGACGACTTCGGCGTGGGCGAGCGGTGCAACCCGTGCTACGGGGAGGACCACACCGTCCCCGTCCCCGGGAGCGAGGTCAAGGGCGCGCCGACGCCCGCGGAGGGGTGGCCCCGGACTCCCCCACCGCCACCGCCGGCGGGCGTGGCACCGCCCCTCGCGGTGGACCGGCGGGATCCCGAGTCGGTCGCGACCGCCTGGGCCGTGACCCGCAGCGCGTTCGACCCGGCCCTGGGCGACTCCGGTCCGGACGGCGGACTCGCCCGGGCCGCGCAGTACCTCGCCCCGGAGCTGGCGGCCTCCCCGGCCGCCGCCCGTCCCGGGCGGGCGGAGGGGATCACCGCGCCGGAGGAGGCGCGGAGCCATCGCGCCCGGTCGGTGGTGGAGTCGGCCTGGATCACGCCCGACCGTCAGGACCCGGACCGGACCGGCCGGCTCGACGAGGCCGTGGTCCGACTCTCCGTCGTGGTGGCGGGCACCTACTACGGCGAGGACGGCTGGAGCGCACCGCTGGCGACGGGTCTGGGCAGCGTCGGGTGGAAGCTCGTCCTCACCCGGCAGTCGGACGGCGGCTACCTGATCTCGGCGATCGACTGAGCCCGCCGGTCCGGCCCGCTGTCAGTGGCCGAGGCGTCAGCGGGCGCCGTCGGGGTGGGTCCAGGGGGCGGCGGGGTGGCCGGAGGCGTGGCGGGTGAGGGCGGCGACGGCGAGGAGGAGGGTGAGGGCGGCGGCCAGGGCGACCGGGACGGTGGCGTGCAGGACGAGGGCGGCGCCCAGCAGGGCGCCCGCGAACATCCAGGCGGCGGAGGCGAAACGGCGGGGGCCGGCGCGGTCGGCGACCAGGGCGGTGAGGGTCATGGTCAGCACGGTGGTGGTCAGGTCCGGGACCTTGAGGGCGCGGACCACCGCGTTCTGCAGGCCCATCGCGCCGCCCAGTATGCCGATCAGGGTGTAGCGGACCGGGTCCGCGGTGTGGCCGAGGGTCGCGGCGAGGGCGGTGCAGCCGGCGAGCAGCACCGACTGGACCGCGACGGTGAGGACCAGCAGCTTTCCGCGGTGGTCGGGGCGGCGCTCGGCGAGGCGGCCGCCCGCCAGCGCGCCGGCCAGGAAGGCGGCGAGGGCGGCGAGCGAGGCCGTCGCGGACAGGCCCGGCGCGCCGACCAGGGCGAAGCCGAGGAAGACCACGTTGCCGGTCATGTTGGCGACGAACACGTGCCCGAGGGCGAGGTAGCTCACCGCGTCGACCAGGCCGGTGACCACCGTGAGCACCAGCAGCATCGTCACCAGCGGTCCGTGCCGGGGGTCGCGCATCCCCGTCCTCCTGCCCGTCGTCCGCGTCCACGGGCAGCCTAACCGGACCAGCCCGGTGGACCCGACACCTGGTCGGGCCCACCGCGGCCGGGCGGCGGAGCGGTCCGTCAGACGGCGAGCGCCGGGCGGTGGTGGTCCAGCCAGAGGGCGAGGTCGACGACCCGCTCCAGCCGCAGCCGGTGGCCCCACTCCAACTGGTCGGCCGGGGTGTCCAGGCTGGCCTTGATCACCGTCTCGTCCGCGATGTCGCGCACGTGCGGAGCGTCCAGCGCCTCGCGGGCGAGCCGCTGGAGCCCGCTGTTGTAGTCGGCGTGGTGGGTCGCCGGGTAGTGGTTCTTGGGCCGCCACAGCACCGAGTCCGGGGCGATGCCCTGGCCGGTCGCGCGCAGCAGGCTCTTCTCCCGCCCGTCGTAGCTCTTCATCGCCCAGGGGGTGTTGAAGGCGTACTCGACCAGCCGGTGGTCGCAGTACGGCACCCGGACCTCCAGGCCCTGGGCCATCGAGAGGCGGTCCTTGCGGTGCAGCAGCTGGCGCAGCCAGCGGGTGAGCGACAGGTGCTGCATCTCGCGCTGGCGGTGCTCGGCCGGGCTCTCGCCGTCCACGTGCGGGACGGCGGCCAGCGAGGTGCGGTAGGTGTCGTCGCGGAACTCGGCGATCCGCAGGTGGGCGGCGAGGTCCGGGTTGATCGGCATGGCCGCCTCGTCACCGGTGACGAGCAGCCAGGGGAAGGTCTGCGCGGCGAGCGCCTTGGGGTTGTGGAACCACGGGTAGCCGCCGAACACCTCGTCGGCCGCCTCCCCGGAGAGCGCGACCGTGGAGTGCTTGCGGATCTCGCCGAACAGCAGGTAGAGCGAGGTGTCCATGTCGCCGACGCCGATCGGCGAGTCCCGGGAGACGACGACGGCGCGCCGGTTCTCCATGTCCAGCAGGGTGCGCGGGTCGAGCACCACGGTGGAGTGGTCGCTGCCGATGAACGCGCCGGCCTCGGCGGCGTACGGGGTGTCGTGGCCGGTGCGCAGCACGTCGCCGGTGAACTGCTCGGCCTGGTCGCTGTAGTCGACGGCGTAGGAGCGCAGCTTGGCCTGCGGGCCGTCCTGGAGGCGGAGTTCGTCGGCGACCAGGGCGGTCACGACGGTCGAGTCGAGGCCGCCGGAGAGCAGGCTGCAGAGCGGGACGTCCGCCTCCAGCTGGGCGCGGGCGGCGCGGTTGACGAGGTGCCCGACCCGCTCCTTGGTGGCGTCCAGGTCGTCGGTGTGCGGGCGGGCGGTGAGCTCCCAGTAGCGGGTCTCGCGGACGCCGCCGCGGTCGAGGACGAGCAGGCCGCCGGGGTGGACCTCGCGGACGCCGGACCAGACGGTGGGGCCGGTGTTGAAGAGCAGGCTGTAGGCCTCGCGGAGGCCGTCGGCGTCCACCGTGGGGGTGATCTCCGGGTGGGCGAAGAGCGCCTTGGGCTCGGAGCCGAAGGCGAGGCCGCCGTCGATCTCGGCCCAGAACAGCGGCTTGACGCCGAGCCGGTCGCGGACCAGCAGCAGGCGCTGCTCGCGCTCGTCCCAGACGGCGAAGGCGTACATGCCCTCCAGTCGTTCGACGAGGGCGTCGCCCCACTCCTGGTAGGCGCGGAGCACCACCTCGGTGTCGCTGCGGGTCTCGAACCGGTGGCCCTTGGCGCGGAGTTCGGCGCGCAGCTGGTGGTGGTTGTAGACCTCGCCGCTGTAGGTGAGGACGACGCCGGGTTCGTTCCGGCGGTCGGGCATGGGCTGGGCGCCGCCCTCGATGTCGATGACGGCGAGGCGGCGGTGGCCGAGGGCGGCGTGGCGGCCGAGCCAGACGCCGCCGGCGTCGGGGCCGCGCAGGGTCATGGTGGCGGTCATCGCCTCGATGACGGGGGCGCTGTGGCGGACGTCCTGGTGGAAGGACACCCAGCCGGTGATTCCGCACATGCGCGAGCACTCCTTGGACGAGCAGACGATCGGATCCGGCCCACCAGTCGGGTGCACGGGGGCCGTGGTTCCACGGATTCGGACACATTTCCGGCCATGTGCAGGCGACCCCGGCATTTTGAACACGTTCAGGTCGGCCGCTAGAGTGCGCACGACCAAACCTTCGAGGGGGGATCTCGATGAGAATCGTCATACCCGGTGGGACCGGGCAGATCGGGCGCATCCTGGACAAGGCGCTGACCGAGGACGGCCACGAGGTCGTGGTGCTGACCCGGCGGCCCCGGCGCGACCAGGAGATCTACTGGGACGGCCGCTCGCTGGGCCGCTGGACGGCCGCGATCGACGGCGCCGACGCCGTCGTCAACCTCGCCGGGAGCAGCGTCAACCGCCGCTACACCGAGGAGAACCTGCGCGACATGATGGACTCCCGGGTGCACTCCGCCCGGGCCGTCGGCCGCGCCGTCGCGGGCGCCCGGCGTCCGCCCCGGGTCTGGCTGCAGATGAGCACCGCCACCATCTACTCCCACACCTACGGCGCCCCGCACGACGAGGACACCGGTGTCATCGGCGGCGGCGAGCCGGACGCCCCGGCGTACTGGGAGCGCAGCGTGCGGATCGCCCGTGCCTGGGAGCGCGAGCAGACGGACGCGGCCACCCCGCGGACCCGGCGGGTCGCGCTGCGCTGCGCGATGGTGATGAGCCCCGAGTCCGGCGGCGCCTTCGACCAGTTGGTGCGGCTCGCCCGGACCGGCTTCGGCGGGCCGGTGGACGGCGGCTCGCAGTACCTCTCGTGGATCCACGACCACGACCTGGTCCGCTCCGTCCGCTTCCTGCTCGACCGGGAGGACGTCTCCGGCCCGGTCAACCTCGCCGCGCCGGCGCCGCTGCCGCAGCGGGTGTTCATGCGGACGATCCGGCGGGCCAAGGGCATCCCGGTGGGGCTCCCGGCCACCCGGTGGATGGCCGAGCTGGGCGCGTTCGCGCTGCGTTCGGACACCGAACTGCTGCTGAAGAGCCGGGCGGTCGTGCCGGGGCGGCTGTTGGCGGCCGGGTTCGGCTTCGAGCACCCGCACTGGCCGGCGGCGGCGGCCGACCTGCTCCGGCGGATGCGCCGCTGAGCCCACCCGGGTCCCTTCGGGCGCCCTCCGGGCGGCGCGGGTGGGCTGAGCAGGTAGAAGAAGCCTCCGGGCGACGCGGGTTCTGCAACAGAGTGCAAATCGAGGGCAAGGTCACACCCGTTGCCTCTCCTGCACCGCCGCGAACGGACGCTAACCTGCGGGGCATGACGGTCCCGCCCGAAGGGCTTCCCCTGGCCGCCGAGTTCCCGGCCGCCCACCGCGAGCAGTGGCAGACCCTCGTCGAGGGTGTGCTCCGCAAGTCGGGGGCGCAGCCGGAGGACGGCGCAGCGGCCGAGCACGCGCTCAGCACCGCCCTCCAGGACGGGCTGCGCGCCCGCCCGCTGTACACCGCCGAGGACGCCCCGGCCGATCCGGGCTTCCCCGGCTTCCCGCCGTTCGTCCGCGGCGCCCGGCCGCAGGGCGCCTCGGTCGCCGGCTGGGACGTCCGCCAGCGGCACAGCGACCCGGATCCGCGCCGCACCAACGAGGCCGCCCTGGCCGACCTGGAGCACGGCGGCGGCTCGCTCTGGCTGGAGCTGGGCGGGGACGGCCTGCCGGTCGCCGCGCTGGGCGAGGCGCTCACCGGCGTCTACCTCGACCTGGCCGGGGTGGTGCTCGACGCGGGCGCCGAATTCCCCGAGGCCGCCGCGCAGTTGTTCAAGCTGTACCAGGAGCGCGAGGTCTCCCCCGGCTCCGCCGCCGGCAACCTCGGCGCCGACCCGCTGGGCCTGCAGGCCCGCACCGGCGAGGCCGGCCGCACCGACGCGCTGCTCGCCGAGGCCGCCGCGCTCGCCACCCGCTGCGCCGAGGGCTTCCCCGGCCTGCGCGCCGTGGCCGTCGACGCGCTGCCGTACCACGAGGCCGGCGCCTCGCCCGCCCAGGAGCTCGGCGCCTCGCTGGCCACCGGCGTCGCCTACCTGCGCGCGCTGACCGGCGCCGGGCTGTCGGTGGACGCGGCGCTCGGCCAGCTGGAGTTCCGCTACGCCGCGGACGCCGACCAGTTCCTGACGATCGCGAAGTTCCGCGCCGCGCGCCGCCTCTGGGCCCGGGTGGCGGAGGTCTCCGGCGCCGCCCCGACCGCCGCCGCGCAGCGCCAGCACGCCGTCACCTCCACGGTGATGATGACCGCCCGCGACCCGTGGGTGAACATGCTCCGCACCACGATCGCCTGCCTGGCGGCCGGCGTCGGCGGGGCGGACGCGGTGACCGTGCTGCCGTTCGACGCGGCGCTCGGCCTGCCCGACGCCTTCGCCCGCCGGATCGCCCGCAACACCCAGGCGATCCTCCTGGAGGAGTCCCACCTGGCCCGGGTCGTCGACCCGGCCGGCGGATCCTGGTACGTCGAGCGGCTGACGGACGAGCTCGCGCACGCCGCCTGGGCGTGGTTCCAGGAGATCGAGCGGGCCGGCGGCCAGCGCGCCGCGCTGGAGTCCGGTCTCGTCGAGGAGCGGATCGCCGCCACCTGGGCCGAGCGCTCGGTGCGGCTCGCCAAGCGGCGCGAACCGGTCACCGGCGTCAGCGAGTTCCCCAACCTCGGCGAGCAGGCCCTGGTCCGCGCGCCGGCCCCGGCCGGCCCCGGCGGCGGGCTGCCGACGGTGCGCCGCGCCGAGGCCTACGAGGCGCTGCGCGACCGCTCGGACGCGCACCTCGCGGCCACCGGCGCCCGGCCGGCGCTGTTCCTCGCGTCGATCGGCACCGCCGCCGCGCACACCGCGCGCACCACCTTCGCCGCCAACCTCTTCCAGGCCGGCGGGATCGCCACCACCGCGCACGAGGGCACCGACCCGGCGGCGTTCGCCGAGGCCTTCGCCGCGAGCGGCGCCACGGTCGCCTGCCTCTGCTCCAGCGACGCCCTGTACGGCGAGCACGCCGAGGCGGTGGCGGGCGCGCTCGCCGCGGCCGGCGCGCGGCGGGTGCTGCTGGCCGGCCGACCCGGTGACACACCGCCCGCGCACGTGGACGGCTTCGTGTTCGCCGGCGGCGACGCGGTCGCCGTCCTGACCTCCCTGCTCGACCAGATCGGAGTGGCTCGATGATCCCCGACTTCACCTCGATCGGGCTGGACCCGGAGGCCGCTCCCGGTTCGGACACCCCCCGCCCGGACGTCGCCGACGGCCCGGACGTCACCGACGGCCAGTGGCGCGCCGCCTGGCGGCAGGCCACCGGCAAGGACGTCGACGAGCAGCTCTGGGACACCCCCGAGGGCATCGGCGTCAAGCCGCTCTACACCGCCGAGGACCTCGCGGGCCTGGACTTCCTGGAGACCTACCCGGGCATCGCCCCGTACCTGCGCGGCCCGTACCCGACGATGTACGTCAACCAGCCGTGGACGGTGCGCCAGTACGCGGGCTTCTCCACCGCCGAGGAGTCCAACGCCTTCTACCGCCGCAACCTGGCCGCCGGCCAGAAGGGCCTGTCGGTCGCCTTCGACCTGCCGACCCACCGCGGCTACGACAGCGACCACCCGCGCGTCACCGGCGACGTCGGCATGGCGGGCGTGGCGATCGACTCGATCTACGACATGCGCCAGCTCTTCGACGGCATCCCGCTCGACCGGATGTCGGTGTCGATGACGATGAACGGCGCCGTGCTGCCCGTGCTCGCGCTGTACATCGTGGCGGCCGAGGAGCAGGGCGTGCCACCCGAGAAGCTGGCGGGGACCATCCAGAACGACATCCTCAAGGAGTTCATGGTCCGCAACACGTACATCTACCCGCCGCAGCCGTCGATGCGGATCATCTCGGACATCTTCGCCTACACCTCGCAGAAGATGCCCCGGTACAACTCGATCTCCATCTCCGGCTACCACATCCAGGAGGCCGGGGCCACCGCCGACCTGGAGCTGGCCTACACCCTGGCCGACGGCGTGGAGTACCTGCGGGCCGGCCTGGACGTCGGACTCGACGTGGACGCCTTCGCGCCGCGCCTGTCGTTCTTCTGGGCGATCGGCATGAACTTCTTCATGGAGGTCGCCAAGCTGCGCGCGGCCCGGCTGCTCTGGGCCAAGCTGGTCAAGCAGTTCGACCCGAAGAACGCCAAGTCGCTGTCGCTGCGCACCCACTCGCAGACCTCCGGCTGGTCGCTCACCGCCCAGGACGTCTTCAACAACGTCACCCGCACCTGTGTGGAGGCGATGGCGGCCACCCAGGGCCACACCCAGTCGCTGCACACCAACGCGCTGGACGAGGCGCTCGCGCTGCCGACCGACTTCTCCGCCCGGATCGCCCGCAACACCCAGCTGCTGCTCCAGCAGGAGTCCGGCACCTGCCGGGCCATCGACCCGTGGGGCGGCTCGGCGTACGTCGAGAAGCTCACCCACGACCTGGCCAACCGCGCCTGGCAGCACATCCAGGAGGTCGAGGCGGCCGGCGGCATGGCCAAGGCGATCGACGCGGGCATCCCCAAGCTGCGCGTCGAGGAGGCCGCCGCCCGCACCCAGGCGCGGATCGACTCCGGCCGCCAGCCGGTGATCGGCGTCAACAAGTACCGGGTGGAGAGCGACGAGCAGATCGACGTGCTCAAGGTCGACAACTCCTCGGTGCGCGCCCGCCAGATCGAGAAGCTGCGCCGGCTGCGCGAGGAGCGCGACGAGGCCGCCACCCAGGCGGCGCTGCACGCGCTGACCCGGGCCGCCGAGGCGGGCCCGCAGCGCGGCGGCTCGCTGGACGGCAACCTGCTGCACCTGGCGGTGAACGCGGCCCGCGCCAAGGCCACCGTCGGCGAGATCTCGGACGCCCTGGAGAAGGTGTACGGCCGGCACTCGGGCCAGATCCGTACCATCTCCGGTGTGTACCGAGACGAAGCGGGCCCGTCGGCCCCCCTGCAGCGCACCCGGGAGCTGGTCGAGCGGTTCGAGCGGGCCGAGGGCCGCCGGCCGCGCATCCTGGTCGCCAAGATGGGCCAGGACGGCCACGACCGCGGCCAGAAGGTGATCGCCACCGCCTTCGCCGACCTCGGTTTCACCGTGGACGTGGGCCCGCTGTTCCAGACCCCGGCCGAGGTCGCCCGGCAGGCCGTCGAGGCGGACGTGCACATCGTCGGCGTCTCCTCGCTGGCCGCCGGCCACCTCACCCTGGTGCCGGCGCTGCGCGCCGAACTCGCCGAGGCCGGCCGGGAGGACATCACCATCGTGGTCGGCGGGGTGATCCCCCCGCAGGACTTCGACGCGCTGTACGAGGCGGGCGCCGCGGCGGTCTTCCCGCCCGGCACGGTGATCCCGGAGGCCGCCTACGACCTGCTGAAGTCGCTCGCCGCCGATCTCGGCCACGAGCTCTGAGGCGCTGAGCCGATGGCGCCCCGGACGATCGACCTCGACAGCTACGCGACGGGTGTACGGGAGGGCTCGCGCGCGTACATCGCGCGGGCCATCACCCTCGTCGAGTCCACCCGGCCCGACCACCGCGCGCTGGCGCAGCGGCTGCTGACGATGCTGCTGCCGCACGCGGGCGGCGCGGTGCGGGTGGGCATCACGGGGGTGCCCGGGGTCGGCAAGTCGACCTTCATCGACGCCTTCGGCACCATGCTCACCGGCCTGGGCCACCGGGTCGCGGTGCTCGCCGTCGACCCGACCTCCAGCCGGACCGGCGGCTCCATCCTGGGCGACAAGACCCGGATGGAGCGGCTGGCGGTGGACCCTCATGCCTTCGTCCGGCCGTCGCCGACCTCCGGCACGCTCGGCGGGGTGGCCAAGGCCACCCGGGAGTCGATGCTGGTGATGGAGGCCGCCGGCTACGACGTGGTGCTGATCGAGACGGTCGGCGTCGGCCAGTCCGAGACCACCGTGGCCGGCATGGTCGACTCCTTCCTGCTGCTCTCACTGGCCCGCACCGGCGACCAGTTGCAGGGCATCAAGAAGGGCGTGCTGGAGCTGGCCGACGTCATCGCGGTCAACAAGGCGGACGGCCCGCACGAGCTCGACGCCAAGGCCGCCGCCCGCGAACTCGCCGGCGCGCTGCGGCTGCTCCAGCCCCCGGACGCGCCGTGGACGCCGCCCGTGCTGACCTGCTCGGGCCGCGACGGCGGCGGCCTGGACACCCTCTGGGAGCGCCTCCAGCAGCACCGCAAGGTCCTGGACGCGACCGGCGCCCTGGCCGCCAAGCGCCGCGACCAGCAGGTCGAGTGGACCTGGGCGATGGTCCACGACCAGCTCCTGACCCGCCTCCACACCCACCCCGACGTCACCCGCCTCCTCCCCGACCTGGAACACCGCGTCCGCGAAGGCACCCTCACCGCCACCCTCGCCGCCGACACCATCCTCACCGCCTTCGGCCTGGGCGGATCGGCTACGCCGCCTCCCGCATAGCAGTGAGACTGAGCGCCGTGCCCCACCCGTACGTGGGGCACGGCGCTTCGCAGTCTTCCGGGAACTCGAACCAGACCACCTTGCCGACACCCTCCGGGTACCAGCCCCACGCCGCCGCCAGCACCTCCACCAACAACAGCCCCCGCCCGCCCGTCGCTTCGGCCCCGCGCTGTCGGCAGACGGCAGCGCAAGGGAGCCGCTCGTGGCTCTCGGCCATGGAAGCAACACCGAAAGTAGTCGCAGAAAAACTGCGAGTTCGTCAATAATCTCTGCTACTCACAGTTCTTCACCGAGTTGTGACCCAGGAAGGGGAGAAGCATGGGATTCGGCCTTGTTGTACGCTTCGTCGCCCGTGATGTGACAGCCGCTCACGCCTTCGACGAACTGGCACGGGAAGCGCTCGAAGGGATCCGCTCCGAAGAGCCCGGCACTCTCGTCTACGTCAATCACGCCGTGCCGGACGAGCCGCGCGTCCGGGTCTTCTACGAGCTGTACGCGGACCGCGACGCGTTCGAGGAGCATGAGCGGCAGCCTCACGTCCGCCGATTCCTCGCCGAGCGCGGCCAGTACCTCGAATCATTCGAGGTCACGTTCCTGGACGAGATCGACGGCAAGGGTTCGGCCGCCCACCGGGGCGGCCGGTGAGTCCCGAGGAGCAGCGAGCGTTCGGCGCCCGGGTGGCCCAGCTCCGCAAAGGGCGTGGCATGCGGCAGGATCAGCTCGCCGCGGCCGTCAACCGGACCGCCAGCTGGGTGTCGCAGGTTGAGCGCGGCATCCAACCGGTCGTGCGTCTCGACGTACTCCAGTTGCTCGCGGACGGCCTCGGAGTCTCCGTCCAGGAACTGAGGCCGGATGCGCCGCCACCGCCCCGATCCGCGTCTGCGGCGTCGGACCGACCCAACGACCTCGACCTGGTACGACTGTCACTCTCCGGGCATCCTGCCCTCGACGCCGTGCTCGACGAGCGCCCTACCGCGGCCGCACCGGACGCGACCGAGCCGGCCGCCGCCGTGGCGGAGCTCTGGCACCTGACGCACAACGCCCGGTTCGCGGAGCTCAGTACAGCCGTCGCCGACACCCTGTCACGGCTCGAAGGCGCCGTGCGGACCGCCGACCCGGAGGAGCGGCCTGGGCACCAGCTCCTCCTCAGCCAGGCGTATCAGGCGGTCGCGGCGGCATTCGTCCGCCAGGACGAGGCCGACGCGGCCTGGGTGGCGGCCGATCGGGCAATCCGGGCCGCCGAGCAGTCCGGTGAACCGCTCCAAGTCTTCGCGGGCATCTATCGCCTGGCCCACGCATTCGTCCGGCTCCGGCGGTTGGACCAGGCGGAGCACGCGGCCGGGAAGGCCATAGCAGCTCTTCGGGCCCATGTCTCGGCGGCTGGCCGACCCTCACCGGAAGCCCTCTCCGTGCTCGGCTCGCTCCACCTGGTCCTCGCGTTGGCCGCCGCCCGCGCCGGCCAACGCGAGAAGGCACGCAAGGAACTCAGCGACGCGCGGGAGGTCGCGGCGTTGCTCGGCGAGGATCGCAACGACTTCAACCTGGAGTTCGGCCCCACCAACGTCGAGATCCAGGCGGTGTCGACGGCGATCGACCTCGGCGACGCGGGCGAGGCGCTGGACCTGGGCAAGCGGATCGACGCGGGGCTGCTCTCGCCCGAGCGGAGGTCACGACTTCTGGTCGACCTCGGAAGGGCCCACGCGCAGCGGCGACACCTCGGGGAGGCCGTCGACTGCCTCCTCCGAGCCGAGGAGCTGGCACCGGAGAGCGTCCGGACCCACCTGGCAGCCCGGTCGGCGATCCGCGAACTCGTTCTCCTCGCGGGCCGGAGCGCGCCGCCGGAGCTGATGAAGCTCGCCAAACGCGCGAACGCCACAGGGTGATCGTTCGGCACGTCCGTGACTTCGACGAGCGACTGCACGGCGTACACCTCAAGGAAGGCACACGATGCGGATCGGGATCACGGGGCACCGGGGGTTGGGTGCCGAGTTGGAGGCACAGGTCCGGCAGTTGCTCGCCGACTCGCTGGCGGCGGAGGACAAGGGCCCCCGGACGGTGGGAACCGGACGCTGTTGGCGAATGTGACTGATCGGCTGCATTGAGTGACGCCGGTCTTCGAG
>NZ_JBHSOF010000047.1:0-67508 GCF_042656005.1 Kitasatospora misakiensis
ACAAACCCGCTGGCCACAGACCTGAAACGGTCACCCGCGAAGTACGGGCCTAGAGGGTGGAAGGTGCGGCAAGGGGAGGCCGGTTGTGCAGATCGTCATCGACACCACGCAGAGCACCTTCGAAGAGGCCATGGCCGTGGTCCGTGCCGCCTACGGCGTCAGGGGCGTCCAGCAAACCCCTGGTGTGATCGTGCAAGGGGAGCCGACGCTGGCCGTGTGGAGTCACCACGGCGGCTGGTTCATCCAGCACTGGAACACGGAGATGCTTCACCGTTGGGTGGAGCTGCTGCGCAACACCGAGCAACTCGCCACGGCCTGGCGAATCTGCAACACACCCGGCGTCTGGGTCACCAGCCCGCAGCTCGCCGAATTCGTCGTTCCGACAGACCCTCAAGGCCGCGGCGTGGTGCGAGCCCGCGCGGCCGTGCAGGTGATGGCCAACCTCGGCCGTCGCGAGATCGGGAGCCCTGGCGGTATGCCGTTCGACAAGCAGGACAGAGGCCGAAGCGCCTACAAGGCGGCAAAGCCGGTCGCCGACATTGTGTTGGAGCAGATCCGGCGGTCCGTACTGTACGAGCGCCTGCTGCAGGAGTACCCGGCCGTCGGGAGGCAGGTCGAAGCCGGCGAGGAGTAGCCGCCGGAGCGTGCGGTGGAGCGTTGTGACTTCCTGCCGGTCGGCCTGCTGACAGACGGGGAGTTCTGCGCGCAGCACGGGGGCCGGGTTTCTCCGGGTGAGACCTGATCGATGGGAACTACGCCTGCTGACAGGTCGCGTTGGGTTCCGCCGAGCTGGAGGCCGTCGGAAGGGCGGTGTCTCAGTGCCAGGGGGGTCGGCCGGTGCCTTCGGCCCACTGGGCGAGGGCGCGGTGGTCAGTCATGCGGATGCCGGTCTGAGCGCAGAATGCGGCGGCGGGCTTGGTGAAGGCGCTGGTGGTGACGACGGCGGCGAGGTCGCAGTGGTGGATGTCGCGGTAGGTGCCGTTGACCTTCTGGACGTCCTGCGAGCCGACCAGGGTCCCGAGGCTGTAGCGCTTGGCCTGGATGAGGATGCGCTGCCCCCGCGGGGTGGTGGCCAGGACGTCGGCGGCCAGGTCGCCGGACCCGCCGACGACGGTCACCTTCGTGCAGCCGTCGCGCCGGCACAGGTCGGCGAGCGCGTGCTCGAAGGCCTTCGGGGTCATGGCCATGAACGCGCCGATGTGGCGCAGCTGCGCGGTGCGGGCCCGGAGAGCGCGGCGGTGCCGGAGGCCACTCTCCCTCCTGCGGCTGCCCTGGAACCGGACCGTCTCGACGGCAGGCGGCTGATGAAGGCCTGCCGCCTGGCCGGCATCCTCGTCTTCGTCCTGGCAGCGGGCCTGGGCCGGTTCGGTGTGGAAGCGGTGATCCTCGTTCCGGCCGCGCTTGCCGTCTGGCCGGTGGTCTCGTTCCTTCTCCTGTGCCACCGCCACGGCCTGGCCGAAGCCACTCGACTCATCCGGAGTATCCGCTCACTCCTGCCCGGAAATACGGTCCCACCAGCACCGTGACGGCAGGGCCCGCCAGGACGAGGTCGCCGCCTGGGCTGCGGTCACAGGGAGCGACCCACGAATTCTCTTCTGGGAGGCGGCCCGCCAGATGGTCAGCGTCACGCCGTCAACTGACGGCTCACCCCCGCGCTCGCGGGGAGGACCCTTCGCGACCTGTACCTGTTCTGGTGCCTTTGCCGTCATGCTGTGGTGGCTCACGACATCGTGTTCTTCCTGGCTCCCGACGATGAGGCTGTCGCTGCGATGCGCGGGCGGCGACCCGGTCCAGAGTTCGAGTCCGTGACCTGCCGCTTCATCTAACCGGACAGTGCCATCGCCGAGTGGGACGTGTACTTCGAGGAGCCCTCGACCGAGGTACCGACGCCCGAGCAGTTCCATGGACGGTGGCCGCGGTGGGTCACCGCCCCGGTGAACGACGGCGTCGAGGTGTTCGCTCTGCCGCAGCGGTTGACCCGGGCGCTGGCCGACGCCGGCTCCACGGAACTGGAGGAGCTAGCCGGTCGCTGGACCGCCAGGCTCAGGTCCCACGACAGCGACGACATGACCGACGACGATCTGCCGACGGTCCTCCAGGGAGTCGCCCGGCTCGCGGCCTCTGCGGTGAGCACAGGCGGCCGCCTGTACAGCTGGAGCTTCTGACCGTCCGGTAGAACGCGGCCACGGAACTACCAGCTGTTTCCGTTCGTGAGTACAGCGGCCGTCCTGACCCTGTGAACGCAGGGAGGAGCGGTCCACCCACTTGGCACCGAACCCCGAGGCTGGCTGAGTCCCGCGGGTACAGGGAGGACTCCGGCACCCGCACCCTGTACGTCCTGACGTACGGCTGACCCCCGCGGGCGGGGAGGACAGTTGTCAGCTTCGTCCGCGGTACGGGATGTGGTTGCCCGGCTCGAGTACGGGCTCGGCCCATGCGGCGTGCGAGAACACCGGTCGCCAGGTGAGCGTGCCGCCCTCGTCGTCGGCGAGGTTCGTCCGCACGCGTGGCGTAAGGCGAATCCGGTAGCGCAGGCCCTCGACATCGACGATGCCGCAGTCTCCACTCTCCGGGTCCTCCGGTGCGGCCGAGGTCGGCGCGACCTGCCAGCCGGCCTTGGCGGCGAGGTGCATCCACACCTCGACGGCGCGCTCGCGACTCTCGAAGTTGCCTACCTTCGCGATGATCTGCGCCGGGTCGGTCCGCTCGTCCATGGCCATGTCGTTCCTCCATCCGCTCCGTAGGATCATGGCAGAGCGGCTGCGGCACACCGAGTGGGGTGTACGGGTCCGCCGTCGTGGGGTCGGAGGCGGGCGCGCACATGGCCGCCGAATCCGCCCACCTGCCGGTATGGCACGATGCCCGGGTGGAGAGTGGAGCACGTGCGGCGGATCCGTCGAGTCTCGGCGACCTGCTGATGTCGCTGCGGAACGGACCCCTCGTCTCCGTGCGGTACGGCCGTCTCCCGGACGGAGCGACCCCTGATCACCGGCTGGGGTCCGTTGCCGGCCTGGTACACGGCCTCGTCGCCGAGATTCACCCGGTATGGGAGCGGCACCTGGCCACCGTGGGTGTTCCCTCGACCACTTCGCAGGTCGAGGCCCGCCTGAAACCGCTGGCCGCCGACGAGGCGATCGAGACGATGACCAAGCTCGCCGCCGAGGACCTCGTATGGCCCGGCAGGCTCCTCATGAACCGTGAGATCGCCCACCACACGGTGACGCGGATCGTGAAGTGGCTCGGGCCCGGTGCGACGTGGTGGACCAACCGCCAGAGCGGTTCGTGGGATCCCGTCACCGCCTGCACCTTCGACGGCGTGGTCGCCGGGAGCGACGGCGAATACTTCGCGATCCTGATTCAGCTCGGCGAGGACTGAACTTCGCGGCCCACGGGCTCCTCTTCCGTAACTCTTGAAGCTACCCACCCTCGCGGTGGTCTGCGTGGGGTCATTGCAGAACAGCCGCGACACACTGGCAAGGTCCCGGACGTCAACCGGGCCGCCGCTGGGACGCCAAGCCGGCCCGGCGCTGCCCAGCCTCACCGACGTCGACGCCGTTGCCCGCCGTGTCCAGGCCGAGCCGCGCCCGGCCCGCCGGTGCCGGCCGTGAGGACGTCCTCGGGCCCGGTCTGCACACCGTCTGGGACGCCGTCGACACCTACCGCACCGACTGCTCACCCGGCAGGCATGAGCCTCCACCGCCCGGTACCCGCTCCCCTGGCGCCTGGAGAGTGTACGGGCGCTGCGCGAGCGCCGGCCTCGTCCGCTCGGTGAGTGCCCGGGTTGGTCGGCCGGGCCGGGGCGCCCTACTGGGGCGTTGGCGTGGAGGGGGTGGGAGGGGGCAAGGTGTCACCATGTCCGAACGCCGCGAACGCCGCCGTCTTCACGCCCGCGCCCGAGCTCTCGGAGTGCCCGTCGGGCAGGTCCGGCGCCGGGTCTCCCCTCGTCGGCCCGGGCCGCCGGTCGTGGAGTCCGCGTGGCCGCGTACCGCGGTGCCGGACCGGGACGAGGCTCCTGCAATCGCCCGGGCGACGCTTCCGGTACCAGTGGCGTGCTGCACAGCCTCGCGCGACCGGCAGGTCACGGATGGTGGGACTGTGGTGATGCTGACCCGTCACACGGCCGACTGCCCGATCTGGTCCGCTCGCTGACCGCCGGCCCCGACGGGACCAACCGCGCGACGAGTGTCCACTTGTAGGCGGACACCCGCCGCAGCGTTCCGCCGAACGCTCCGATCAGTGCCGTCACCGAGGTGATCGCCATCGTCGAGCAGAAGCGGACCCTGGCCGACGAGGCCTTCGCCCGGGACGCCCGACCGGCTGCCGTGCTGCTACGCCCCGCGGGCGCGGGGAAGACTGCCGACACCACCGATGCCCTGGTCGACCCTTTGTTCGCGGACCTCGGCCGGACAAGGGGTGCCGCGATTCGGCTGTTTTCACCTCATATCGGATGAGTACTTATACGGATAGGGGTCGGCCGGTCACCGCAATAGGCTCTTCGCTGGCCGAGGAACTGTCGGGGAGGGGAGTGCGGTGGGGCATCTCAAGGTGAATACGGAGGAGATCCACATGTCTGCAGGGGTGGCGCAGGCGATTGGTGAGGATCTCCGGAAGCCGTGTCAGGCGGCCGTAACAGCCAGTCAGACGGCCGCCGGCCAGCTGACGGGCTGGTCGGTGGCGGCACGGCTGGGCCGGGTGGCGGGGGAGTGGGCGCCGGTGTTGACGGGTGTCAGCGACCGTCTCAAGCAGACGGCCGACAACCTCAACGCCACGGCGCAGGCCTACACGAACAACGAGAACGCCAACGCCGATGTCTGGCATAAGCAGGGGATCGGTGAGGCATGGGAGAAGCCGGGCCAGTGAGCGGCAACCTGTTCGAGCTGCTGATACGTTTCGACCCGGCCGGCTTGCACGACGCCGCCAGGAAGTGGCGCGATCTGTCCACCGGGGCGCAGTCCGCGGAGAACCGGCACCGCAGTCAGGTGAACGGTCCCCTGCGGCAGGCGAAGTGGGAGGGGGCGGACGCGCAGAAGGCGTTCTACACCCTGGGCCGCACCGAGCAGATCCTGGAGATTCTGCGGGTCGAGGCCGCCGCTGTCGCGCTCACCCTGGACACGGTCGCCGAGCGGATGTACCAGGCGCAGACCAATCTGAAGAACGCTGTGCACCGTGCCGAGGAGCAGGGGCTTTCCGTCGGTGCCGACGGGACGGTGAACCTGCCGCCCCTGGGCGAGGGAGAGCGCAACGACCCGGATGCCGCATCCAGCCCTGAGCGCAAGGCGCTGACGACCCTGCGTGGGGATGTCCAGGAGCGGATCAACAAGGCGCTGGCCGACGCGCAGCAGGCGAGCGACCAGGGCGACCGCGCCCTGGGCCGGCTCGATGCAGGGATCCTGACCCGCCCGCGCGTGTTCGGCTCCGCCGCCGAGACCGCCGCCGATGTGAGGGACGTGGCGAAGGACCTCGGGCTGGCCGACCCGTATGTCCCGGACAACAAGGACCCGAAAACCTCCGCCGACTGGTGGAAGGCCCTGACCCCCGAGCAGCAGAGTACCTACCTCGCGCTCTACCCCGAGCGGATCGGACAACTGGACGGCCTGCCCGCCACGGTACGGGACGAGGCCAACCGGCTCGTCCTCGACCAGCAGCTGGACGCGCTGAAGGCCGGCAGTCCGCGCGGGAGCGACATGACGGCCGGGGAGTACAACGCTCGCGAGCAGACACTGATGAAGCTCAAGGAACAGCTCGACCAGCACGACACCGCGGTCGAGGACAAGCGGGTGTTCCTGCTCGGCCTCGACGCGAAGGCATACGGCGGCGACGGCAAGGCGATCGTCGCCATGGGCAATCCCGACACCGCCGACCACACGGCCGTCCTGGTGCCGGGCACGGGAACGACGATCGACAGCACAGGGGGTCAGCTCACACGCGTCAACGACCTGCAGGAGGCCGCGAAGCAGGCGTCGAAGGGGACGAATCAGAAGGTGTCGGTGATCTCGTGGCTCGGCTACGACGCCCCCGAGGTCCCGGTCGTGCAAGCACCGAACCTCTCTGTCGCCTGGGACTCCCGGGCCAAGGACGGGGCCGAGGCTCTGCGCCAGTTCACCCAGGGCACCCGCGTCGCCCAGGGCGACCACCCCAGTCACCTCTCGGTGTTCGGCCACAGCTACGGAACGACGCTCGTCGGCGCGGCCGCCGCGGGCGGGGAAGGGCTGGGTGCTGACGAGATCGTGGCTGTCGCGAGCCCTGGACTGACCGTCGACCGCGCCGACCAGCTCCACATCGACCCGAGCCACTTCTGGACCGGCCGGGCGGCGGACGACAACATCGACAAGGTCGCCGGCTACAGCCTCGGCGCCGACCCGGTGGACGACGAGTTCGGCGGGCAGAGATTCGAGGTCGACACGTCCGGGCACAGCGGCTACTGGGACGACGGCAGCACAAGCCTCGACAACCAGGGCCGCATCATCGTCGGGAAACCGCCGACCACGCTTCCCAGACTGACCGTCAACCCACTGGGTCCCCTGTAATCGCCGGGCCGGGCCGACCACGGCCCGGCCGCCCGGTCCTCACCCTGTTCCAGCCGCAAGGAAGCCCACCGTGCCGTTTCCCCTGCCACGACCCGCTGCCCGCCCTGTCGGAGCGCGGCGCCTCGGCGTCGCCGCGCTGGCGCTCTGCCTGCCCTTGATCCTCGGAGGATGCATGTCCACGCCCGGCCCCAACGATCCGCTGCCCGTCAAGGCCCGCCAGGACGTCCAGGACTGGGCCCAGCACATGACCGAGTACATGGCGCAGAGCGCCGGCGTCGCCCTCGACGCCGGCAGCGCCGAGCCGTTCTTCAACGACTGCGTCGGCAAGAACAACGAGGTCGCCCAGGACGGCCGGTACAAGATGTCGTACGCGGCCTACAGTTCCGCCCCGCTCGAGCAGCACCCCGAGGCCGTTCGCAAGGTCCGCGCGACGCTCGAACAACAGGGCTTCAAGATCGACGGTTACCGGGAGACCGCGAACGGCAAGGTCGACACCGTCCTCGACGCCTCCCAGACGTCGAGCCGATATCTGATCACTGTCGAGACCACGACCGGAGGGCTGCTGCTCTTCCGGGTCAACACGCCCTGCCTGATGCCTCCGGCAGCACCAGAGGCATCCAGCTGACGCGAGTGGAACGGAGCGGGGCCGCCCCGGGGGCCTTCCGTGTCGAGTTTTCCGACCGCCCAGACGCCCGCGATGCCTGTGACCTGTTTTTGATCGGTCATACCCGATGAGGGCGAGCCCGAAGTCGTCTCCTGCACGGACGAGTTCGGCCCGCTCAACCTCTAGCCACATTCCGGCCGCCAGCGGGCCGAGCGCGGCGGCCCTCGCAACTATCCCGGAGCAGGGCAGCATGATCCGCCGCTACATGCCTGATGCGGCACTAGTACGAGGACGGGACCGCCCGGGCAGTACGCCCGGGCGGTCTTTCCGTGTCCGGAACACGGGGTGTCCCGAGCGTCACTCCGGCTCTAGACTGCTCAGCTCGCGCGGTGTTACCGGCGGGTAGGTGGGTATCCACGGGTGCTGCCACCGACTGGCAGCAGGGATGGGGAGTCCGGATGGCCGACGAGCGGGTGCACGCGTACGCGGACGACGCGCTGGGGGAGCACGACGCGGTGGCGTTGGCCGCTCTGGTGCGGGCCGGTGAGGTCGCCCCCGGCGAACTGGCGGCGGCTGCGGCGGCGCGGGCCGGGCGGGTCGACGCGGCGCTGGCGCCGGTCGCGTTCGCCGCGTACGGGCGGCCGTGCGGGGAGGGCGGCAGCGGGAAGGACGCGCCGCTGTACGGCGTGCCCAGTTACCTCAAGGACAACACCGACCTGCGTGGGATGCCCACCGGCCAGGGCAGTTCGGCTTTCCGGGCCAGGCCCGCTCGGCGGAGCGCGGGCTTCGCCGAGCAGTTCCTCGGCACCGGGCTGGCCGTCCTCGGCAAGAGCCGGTTGCCGGAGTTCGGGCTCAACGCCTCCACCGAGTACGCCGAGGCCCGGCCGGTCCGCAACCCGTGGCGGACCTCGCACTCGCCGGGGGCCTCCTCCGGCGGTGCGGCGGCCCTGGTCGCGTCCGGTGTCGTCCCGATCGCGCACGCCAACGACGGCGGTGGGTCGATCCGGATTCCGGCCGCCTGTTGCGGCCTGGTCGGCCTCAAGCCGACCCGCGGCCGGATGGTGCCCAACGCCCAGGGGCGCCGGCTGCCGGTCGACCTGGTCACCGACGGCGTGCTGACCCGTTCCGTCCGTGACACCGCCGCGTTCTTCGCCGCCGCCGAGCGCCACCACCGCAACCCGGCGCTGCCCCCGCTCGGTCTGGTCGAGGGCCCGGGTGAACGGCGGCTGCGGATCGGCCTGGTGGTGGACTCGCCGACCGCGCCCACCGACGCGCCGACCAGGGCGGCGGTCGAGGAGACGGCGGCGCGGTTGGCGGCCCTGGGCCACGATGTGACGCCGGTGGAGCTGCCGTTCGGGGAGGAGTTCTCCCGCGACTTCATCCTCTACTGGGGTTACATCGCCTTCCTGATCGCCACCACCGGCCGGCTGACCGTCGACCCGGGCTTCCGGGCGAGCCGGCTCGACGGCCTCACCACCGGTCTGCGGCGGGTGTTCCACCGCGAGTTCACCCGGGTGCCCGGGGTGGTGCGGCGACTGCGGCGGGCCGAGCAGACGTACGCGGGGATGTTCCGCACGCACGACGTGATCCTCTCGCCGGTGCTGGCCCACGTCCCGCCGCCGATCGGTTACCTGAGCCCGAACGTCGCGTTCGACGAGCTACTGGACCGGCTCACCCGGTATGTCGCGTTCACTCCGGTCAACAACGTCACCGGCGGCCCCGGCATCGCCCTGCCGGTCGGGGCGAGCCCCGAGGGCCTGCCGATCGGCGTCCACCTGTCGGCCGCCCATGGCGAGGAACGGGCGCTGTTGGAGCTGGCGTTCGCGTTGGAGGCCGACCGGCCGTGGCGGCGGATACAGGACTGAGCGGGTGGGCCCGGCGCCCGCTCAGCCGAGGACCGGGGAGGCGAGGGCGCAGGCCGCGCGGACCTCGCGGCGGAGCGGGCCGAGGACGTCGGCCGGGCCGTCGGGGGCGGCGGCGGGCCGGGGCGCGGGTGCGCCGGTGCGCAGGGCCTCCGCCAGGGCGGCCAGGTCGGCCGCGAGGGCGGCGACCTCGCCCGGCGGCGGCGCCGGTTCCCCGTGCTCGACCCGGACCTGGGTGGCGGTGGTGGCCTCCACCACCCGTTCCACCGCGATCACCAGCGGCCACCAGGCCGCCGCCGGCGGCCCGGTCGGCGGCGGTTCGGTGAGTGCGCGCTGGAACTCCGAGCGGACCGCCGAGAGGTCCCGGTAGAGCCGTCGGCGCCGACGCGGCCCGGCCGTCCGGTCCTGGCCGGGCGCGCCGGCGAAGGCCAGCACCACGTACGCGGAGGCCTCCGTGACGGCGTCGGCCAGCCGGTCGCCGATCCGGGTGTGCCAGGACTCCGGCCAGCACAGGTACCCGGCGACCAGGGCGATCCCGCAGCCGATCAGCGAGTCGAACAGCCGGGGCAGCACGAGCCGGAACCCCTGGTGGTTGAGCAGGTCGGAGAGCAGCAGGATGACCGGGGTGATGGCCGCCGTCTGGAACGCGTAGCCCTTGGCGGAGCACGCCGGGATCAGCGCGGCCAGCAGCGCGACGGTCGGCACGTCCCACCAGCCGCGCGGCACCTCGGAGAGCACCGGCATGGCGATCAGCAGCCCGGCGGCCGTGCCGAGGGCGCGCAGCACGGCCCGGGAGAACACCGAGCCGAAGTCCGGCTTGAGGACGAAGGTGACGGTCAGCGCGACCCAGTAGGAGCGGGGTACCGGCAGCACCGACACCACCACCTGGGCCAGGCCGATACAGAGCGCGAGCCGCAGGCCGTAGCGCCAGGAGGCGCGGGAGAACAGCGCCGCCCGGGTCGCGCGCCTGGTCCGCGCCCAGGGGGCGGCGGGGCGGCCGAGCCGGTCGGGGGCGGCGGTGTGCGCGGGGTCGGACTCGGCGCCGACGGCGGCCGCGTAGCGCAGGGCCTGGTGGAGCGCGCGTTCGGAGGGGCCGGTCGGGGTCGGCAGGTCGAGGGGGACGGCGGTGGGCGCGGGGCTCCGTCCGACGGTGTCGGCGAGGGTCAGCACCGCCGCCGGCCAGGCCTCCGGCAGCGGGCCGAGCCGGGCCGGGCGCAGTTTGGCGGCGGAGGCGGCCTCGACGATCGGGATCAGCGCGTTGAGCTGGGCGATCAGCCGGGTCAGCCCGGGGGAGCGGCCGTGCCGGCGGGTGCGGTGGGCGAGCAGTAGGTCGTACGAGGCGTTGAGCGACTGGGTGACGGCCTGCCGCCGTTCGTCGTGCTCCGGGGTGCCGGCGGCCCGGAGGAACGCGGCCGTCGACCGGTAGGAGGCGGCGACCGCGGCCCGTTCGGGCACCCCGCCGCGCAGCGGCCAGGCGAACAGGGTGAGCAGCAGCACCACCGCCCCGCCCGCGGTCAGCAGCAGCGGCGCCTTCCACCACGGCTGAGGCAGCGGCAGGCCGGCGCCGACAACGGCGTTGAGGAGCAGCAGCAGACCGGCGACGGAGGCGACCGAGCCGATCGAGGAGATCATCCCGGAGACCAGCGCGACCAGGGTGAGGACGGCGACGGCCGTCCAGTCGTGGCCGTACACCAGGGTGCCGAGGGCGACGCCGACGGCGCCGAACAGCTGGGGGACGGCGATGTTGAAGAACCGCATCCGGTACGCGTCGGCGGTGTCGCCGATCACGCCGGACAGCGCGCCCATCGAGACCAGCGCCCCGTACGCGGGCTGCCCGGCGGCGAGGCCGACGGCCAGCGGCACAGCGAGCGCCACCGCGGCGCGGGCCACCGCCGCCCACGGCACCGGCGCCGGTTGCGGGCGCAGCCCGGCGGTCAGCCAGGTCGGCGGGGAGAGCCTGACCCCGTGGGTGCGCTGTGCCATGGGCCCAACCTACGGCGCCCGCCCGCAGGCGCCCGGCCGCGGCACGCCCCGCCGCGGTACGTGCGGACGGCCCCGGTCCGAGGGATGCCCGGGTGGTCGGATGGCGGGGCGTCAGGCGGTCGCGGCCTCGGGCACGGAGGCGGGGACGGAGGTGGGGGCGGGGGCCGCCGGGTCGGCCGGGTGCCGGGTGGTGGGGAGGTCGCGGACGCGGCCGACGGGCGAGAACAGCAGGACGAGCGCCGCCAGCGGGACCCCGGCCGTGGTGATCCACATCGCGGGGCGCAGCCCCACCGCGGTGCCGAGCACGCCGGCCAGCAGGGCGCCCACCGGGATGGTGCCGAAGTTGAGGACGGCGGCGCTCGCGGTGACCCGTCCGAGCAGTGCGGGCGGGCAGTAGCTCTGCTGGAAGCCGGACTTGATGACGTTCCCGGCCACCACGCCGGCCGAGACGCCGAACCCGCCCACGGCGAAGCAGAGCACGCCCGCGCCGGTCCCGGTCAGCGGGATGAGCAGGGCGAGCGCGGGCAGGCCCAGTTCGAAGAGGAGCATCGCGCGGGCCGTACCGACCCGGGCGGCGACCCGGCGGGCGGCGAACGCGCCGAGGACGCCGCCGCTGCCGGCGGCTGCGATCAGCCCGCCGACGGTGCCCGGGACCAGTCCGACCTCGCGGACCAGGAAGGCGACCAGGATCGACTGGTACCCCATCAGCGCCAGGTTGGAGGTGGCGCCGAACAGAGTGAGGGAGCGCAGCCAGCGGTCGCCGGCGACCAGCCGCAGGCCCTCGCCGACCTCGCGCCGCAGCGCCCGGTCGGTGCCGCGCCCGTCGCGGGCGGCCGGGGTCTCGTGGACAGTCGGGGACTCGCGGTGGCGGATGCGGCCCAGGCAGAGCAGCGAGACCAGGAAGGTCGCGGCGTTGGCGAGCATGCCGTTGGCGGCGCCGGCGAGCTGGGCGATCAGGCCGCCGGAGCCGAGGCCGACGATCTGGGCGGCGGAGGCGCTGCCGTGCAGCTTGGCGTTGCCCTCGGGCTGGTCGGCGGGGGAGAGCAGGTCGGGCAGGTAGGCGGTGTACGCGGTCTGGAAGAACACGGCCGCGGTGCCGGTGAGCAGGGCGACGGCCAGCAGCAGCCCGATGCTGAGCAGGCCGGCCCGGGCGGCGACGGGGACGGCGGCGAACAGGACGAGCGAGACGGCGGCGGCCACCAGCATCACGGGCCGGCGCGGTAAGCGGTCCACCCAGACGCCGGCCGGCAGGCCGATGACCAGCCAGGGCGCCCAGGAGGCGGCGCTGAGCAGGCCGATCTCGAAGGTGGAGGCGTGCAGTTCGGAGACGGCGATGAGCGGCATGGCGACGCCGGTCACGGAGGCGCCGAACTTGCCGGCGGTCTCGCCGCACCAGAGCAGCCGGAAGTCCCGGTGGCGGCGGAGCAGGCTGCGGGGGCGGTCGTGGTGCTGCTGGTGGTGCTGCTCGGTGGGCTGCACGTCGTGCGTCACTCGGCGCTCCGGTTTTGGTGGTTGTCGCTACGGGCCCCGGGACTGTCGGTGCGGGGTCGGCGGGGGAAGGACTGGAGCTGGACGACGATCGGCAGCGCCTCCGGGTCCGGCTCGGCGTCCGGGGCGGTGAGGTGGCGTTCGACGACGGCGGACAGTTCCTCGTTCAGCGCCCGGAGTTGGTCCGGGGTCAGCCGCAGCCGGCTCCAGTCCGCGATGGTGCCGACGTCGCGCCACTCGTCCGGCCAGTCTTCGGCGATGTAGTCGTTGATCCGGTTGAAGTACTGCTGGACGATCTGATGAAGGTAGAGGGAGACCGCCCCGCGGCTGTTCGGGTCGTGGCGGAAGTCGGCGGTGTCGAGCCGGTTGGGCACGGGCACTCGCCGCCACCAGCGCTCGCGCTTGGTGCCGCGCCCGGTCTCCTCCTCGATGAACCCGTGCTCGGCGAGGTGGCGCAGGTGCCAGCTGACGGTGCCGGTGTTCTCGCCGAGCCGTTCGGCGAGCCGGGTGGCGGTGGCCGGTCCGTCGAGGTTGAGGAGCTCGAAGATCTGCATCCGCAGCGGGTGCGCGAGTCCGCGCAGGCTGCGCGCGTCCAGGCGGCGCGGCGGGCGTCCGGGCGTCTCGGGCTGCTCGGCGGGCGTGGGGTGCTCCGTGGTCATGCCTGCATCCTAAGTTGCAGAGAGTTCTCTGCATAGGGATATCTGCAGAGAACTCTCTGCATGTCGATAGGTCTCCCGAATCGCGCCCCGGATCGCCGGATGATCTTCTAGAGTCGCGTCCGGTGCGACCGTACGACCGCACCGCGCGCCACCCGCGCGCACCGGTACCAGGGAGAGGCCCCATGACCGAACCGCAGCCGCAGCCGTTCGAGCCCGTCGACGAGGACTGGCAGACCGCCCTCGTGGTCGTCGCCCACCCCGACGACATGGAGTACGGCGGAGCCGCCGCCGTCGCCCGCTGGACGGACCAGGGCAAGAAGGTCGTCTATGTGATGGCCACCAGCGGAGAGGCCGGCATCGACGGCATGGAGCCGGAGCGGTGCGGACCGCTGCGCGAGGCCGAGCAGATCGCCTCCGCCGCCGTGGTCGGCGTCGACACCGTCGAGTTCCTCGGCCACCCGGACGGCGTCGTCGAGTACGGTCTGCCGCTGCGCCGCGACATCGCGCGCGCCGTCCGCCGGCACCGCCCCGACATCGTCATCACCAGCAACTTCCGTGACACCTGGGGCGGATCGTTCCTCAACCAGGCCGACCACATCGCCGTCGGCCGCGCCACCCTCGACGGAGTGCGGGACGCGGGCAACCGCTGGGTCTTCCGCGAGCTGATCGACGAGGGCCACGAGCCGTGGGACGGCGTGCGGCAGATCTGGGTCGCCTCCTCGCCGGAGTCCGGGCACGCGGTCGACACCACCGAGACCTTCGACCGGGGCGTCGCCTCGCTGGAGGCCCACAAGGCGTACCTGGCCGGCCTCGGCGGCGCGATGGCGGACGCGCGCGGCTTCCTGGAGGGCGTCGGCCGGGGTGCGGGCACCCGGCTCGGCACCCGCTTCGCCGTCGCCTTCGAGGTCTTCCCGCTGCGCTAGCCCCTCACGAGTCGGGCCCCTGCTCCTCCTGCTCCTGTCCCTCCTGCTCCTGCCCCTCCTGCCCCTGCCCCTCCTGCTCCTGCCGCTGCCGACGACGGCGGCGGCGGAGCAGGTGGCGGACAGCGAGAGCGGCGACCAGCACGCCCAGCGCGACCAGCAGCCAGAGCTGGTAGCGCACCGCCGTCCGCCAGACCGTGCCGACGTTGGAGCCGGCGACGTACCCGACGGTGGCCCACACCCCCACCCAGAGCGCCGCGCCGAGCACGTTGAACACCTGGAACCGGGGCCAGGGCATGCCGGTCGTCCCGGCGATGATGCCGCTGGTCTGCCGCAGCCCGTCGACGAACCGGGCCACCGTCACCACCTTGCCGCCGTGCCGGTCGAAGAACACCTCCGCGCGGGCGGCCCGCTCCGGGGTGAGCAGCACGTAGCCGCCCCAGCGGTGGACGAAGGCCCGGCCGCCGGTGGCACCGATCAGATGGCCGAGGGTGTTGCCGAGCACCGCCGCCGCGAAGGCGATCGCCACCACGGCGGCGATGTTCAGGTGCCCGGTGCCCGCGTAGACGGCGGCGAGCACCAGCACGGTCTGGCCCGGCGCGGGGACGGCGCAGTTGTCGAGCAGCACGAACAGCGCCACCAGCGCGTAGCCGTACTGGTCCAGCAGCGGTTCGAGCGAGGCGAGCGGCCCCGGCAGCCCGGGGGCGGCCTCCGCCAGGGCCCCGGCGAGGAGCCCGGCGGCGGGTGCGGTGAGCGGCACGACTCACCGCCCCGGGCCGGACGGGCGCGGGGCGGTGGCCGGTGGCGTCAGCGGATCGCCTCGCGGGGTTCGATGTTGCAGTCCGGGCCCGGGTAGACCAGACCGGTGTGGCCGTCCTCGAAGCGGACCATGTACGGCGGCTGGCCGTCCTGGCCGCGCACCTCGACGATCTCGCCCTTCTGGTCGACCATGCCCACCGCCCGGCTGTGGATGTGGAGCTGGTCACCTACCGCTGCGTGCATGGTCGTGCTCCTCGGGTGTGTGCGGACGGGCGGCCGACGGGGCCGGCCGGGTCGCCTTCCTCTGTCTCCACTGTGCTGCGCCCGCGCGCGGGCCGCAACGGCGCGCCCGAGCTGCGGGGCACTGGCCGAGGTCGTTCAGCGCGGCCCGAGCTGGTCGACGAGGTAGCAGCGGACCAGCCGCTTGCACTCGGTGATCATCGCCGGGTCGCCGTCCGGATCCCCGCGGAAGGCGAGCTTGAGCACCGCGTCGGCGGCCTCCAGGGCGACCCGCAGGGCGAGCGTCAGGGCGGCCGGGTCGGCCGTCGCGAACAGCTCGCCGCCGAGTGCCTGGAGCCGCAGCGCGACCGCCGCGTTGTTGTCCAGCTCGGCGTCCAGCAGGTGCCGGTCGTCCTGGACGCCGGCGGGGACGGCCGGTCCGGCGAGCCCGAAGTCCACCTGGCCGAAGCCGGGGACCGTCCGCTTCATCGCGACGAACTCCTCCACCGCGAGGTCGGTGAACCCGGCCGGTCCGGTGGGGGGATCGGTGCGCAGCCGGTCGTCGAGCCGGTGCAGGTAGTGGTCGAGGTTGCGGCCGGCCAGTGCCGCGAGCAGGTCCTCCTTGCCCGCGAAGAACTGGTACAGCGTGCCGATCGGCACCTGCGCGCGGTGGGCGACCTCCTTGGTGGTGAGCGCGCCCGCCCCGGCCTCGTCGAGCAGTGCGGCGCAGGCGTCCAGGATCCGCTCGTAGCGTTCCTGGCTGCGCTGCTGCACCGGCCGCCGCCGCCCGGGGCCCGTCCACCCCGCCGTCCGGTGACTCCTCGTGTCCGCGCTCATGGGGCCACTGTGCCGCATCCGCCGTTCGACGGGCCAATCCCCGGGACGGGAGGGGCTCGTTCCCCGTCGATCAGGGTGCGGGCGTGAGGGCCTAAGCTCTGCGCTGATCATCAGGGGCAGGAGAAGGAGGAAGACATGGGGCAGAAGATCATCCGGTTCTCGGACCTGACCGGCAAGCACGTGGAGGACGAGGACGACCTGGTGCGCGTGGTGGTCCGGGAGCACCCGGAGCTCGCGGACGGACCGGTGGAGATCGAGGCGCTCGCCGGGGAGTTGACCGAGGTGCGGGGGCTGGCGCTGGACCTCGTGACGGTCGAGCTCCACCACCCGGACGCCGAGGGGCCGGAGACGGTCGTGATGACCGCCGAGGCCTTCGACCGGCTGGCCGTCGCCGCGCCGATGGCCGAGGTGCTGCGCGGGGCCAAGCGGGTCGCCCGGAGCCTGCCGGCCCAGGCGGCCTCGGTCGCCGGCACCGGCGCGGGCCGGGAGCGGGTCAACTACGCGAGCCTGGAGCACGCCGGCCGCCCGCACAAGGGCCGCACCACCGACGCCGAGAAGCAACTCGTCCGGCAGCACCTGGACGAGGTCAACGAGCGGCTGGCCGCCGAGGGGATCCGCACCGTCGACCTGGCCAACCCGGAGCACGTCGCCCGCTACGGCCTGGAGGACCTCGCCGCCGAGCGCGGCGCCACCCTCGGCTGATCCCTCCGGACCCCGGTGATCGGTGGGTACCAGTCACCGGGGTCCGGTCACCGGCCCTGACGGAGCTTGTGCCGGTCGGCCCAGGCGGCGACGGCGCCGGCGATCTCGTGCGGCCGGTCCTCCGGGGTGTGGTGTCCGGCGACGGCGTCGTGGTGCTCGATCTCCAGGGCGGCGATGTTCCGCGCGCACCAGTCGACGAGCTCCGGGCCCATCATCACGCCCGGGCCGGGAGCGAAGGTGAGGAGCAGCTTGGGGACGTCCGGGCTGGCCGCCAGCCACCGGTCGTAGGCCCGGATCCGGGCGACGACCTCGGCGGGCTCCTCGCCCAGCGGCATCGACCGGGGCCACTGGAGCAGGGGGCGCCGGCTCTCGCGGGTGGGGTAGGGGCGGCGGTAGACGTCCAGGTCGGCCGGGGAGAGGGGGGTGGCCACGGTGCCGGGGAGCGCCTGCTCGATGAAGGCGTTCTCGTCCAGGATCATCGCCTCTCCCACCCCGGGCGTCCTGATCGCCTCGAACAGCGGGCGGCCGCCCTCGGGGAACTCCTCCCACGCCATCGGCTTGACGATGGTCTCGGTGAACGCGACGCCGCGCACGCGGTCGGGGTGCCGGGCGGCCCAGTCGAAGGCGAGGGCGCCGCCCCAGTCGTGGCCGACCAGCACCACCTCGTCGAGGCCGAGCGCGTCGAACCAGGCGTCCAGGTACCGGGCCTGGTCGGCGAAGGTGTACGCGATGTCGGGCTTGCCGGACTCACCCATGCCGATCAGGTCCGGGGCGAGCAGCCGGCCGGGGCCGCCGACGGCCGGGAGGACGTCGCGCCACAGGTGGGAGGAGGTGGGATTGCCGTGCAGGAAGACCATCGGCGTTCCGGTGTCGGGTTCCGGGTGGGCCAGTTCCCGGTGGGCCATGGTGGAGTCGAGGACGGTGGTGGTGATCAAGGCGGAAGTCCTTTCATGATGGTTCGTCAAATATGATGTGTCAGAGGCCTATTGGAAGGCCGGGGCGGTACGGGCGGCCCAGTCGGCGAAGGTGCGCGGCGCGCGGCCGAGGACGTGCTCGACGTCGGGGCCCGGCGCCTGTTCGGCGGGCAGGGGCAGGCCGAGGATGGCGAGGGTGCCCTCGACGACCGGCTCGGGCATGAACGCCAGCAGCTGCGCGCGGGCCTCCTCGCGGGTCTGCTCGACGAACCGCACGGGGGTGCCCAGGGCTTCGCCGATCGCCGCGGCCCGTTCGCGCGGGGTGACCGCGGCCGGACCGGTGAGTTCGTACGTCCGGCCCGCGTGGCCGTCCTCGCGCAGGGCCGCGGCGGCGACCTCGGCGACGTCCGCCGGGTCGACGGTGGGCAGGCCGACGTCGCCGAACGGTGCGGCGGCCGTGCGGTCGGCGCGGATCGTCCCGGCCCAGGCGAAGGCGTTCGAGTTCAGGCCGCCGGAGCGCAGGATCGTCCAGTCCAGGCCGGAGCCGCGTACGGCCTCCTCGAACAGCACCGGGTGGCGGTAGACCTCGGGTCGCGTCCCGGCGCCCTGGGAGGAGAGCAGGACGACCCGGCGCACCCCGGCCTCCCTGGCGAGGTCGAGGATTTTCACCGGCTCCTCGCCGGCGACCAGCAGGAACAGGGCGGTGGCGCCGTCCAGGGCGGTGCGCAGGCTCTGCGGGTCGGAGAGGTCGGCGAGGTCCGCCGGGACGTGCCGGACGCCGGCGGGGAGCTGCCCCGGCCGACGGGAGACGGCGGTCACCTGCTCACCGGCCCCGACCAGGGCCCGGACGAGCTCGCGGCCGACGTTTCCGGTCGCGCCCGTGACAACAATCATGAGAAACCCCTTGAGGGAAGCGGAGGTTGGGTGGTGCAGCCGAGTGAGTTAGTCGGCTGACTTAGAGGGACAGTAGTCGACGCCGCGTCAGACGTCTACAGTGAGTCAGGTGACTGACTCAAAGAGCGCCCGGCGAGCTCCGGGCAAGCGGGAACGGCTGGCCGCCGCGGCGGCGCAGGTGCTGCACGAGAAGGGGGTGGAGCAGACCACGCTGGCCGACATCGCCCGCGCGGCGGACGTTCCGGTCGGGAACGTCTACTACTACTTCAAGACCAAGAACGAGCTGGTCGAGGCCGCGATCCAGGCGCACGGGCGCAGCCTCCAGGGCCTGATCGAGCAACTCGACGCGCTCCCCACACCCCAGGAGCGGCTGAAGGCGCTGCTGGCGGGCTGGATCGGACAGCGCGAGCTGACCGCCAAGTACGGCTGCCCCACCGGCAGTCTCGCCTCGGAGCTCGACAAGCGCGCCGACGGTCTCGACGCCTCCATCGCCGAGGTCATGCGGCGGCTCGTCGACTGGGCCGCGGGCCAGTTCGCCGAGATGGGCCGCGCCGACTCCCGCGAGCTCGCGGTGGCGCTGGTCGCCGCGTACCAGGGGATCTCGCTGCTCACCAACACCCTCCGCGCGCCCGAGCTGATGGTGACCGAGGGGGAGCGGCTGGAGCGCTGGATCGACTCGCTGGCCTGACCGTCCGTTCGATCATGGATTCGATCATCGCGCTGACGATCGATCCGACTGTCGATCCGGTCGTCGATCAGGCCGTCGATCCGGCGACCTGATCGACGGCCGGCCAATGATGTCCGGAACCTGCCAAGTCGTGCGGGCGGGCCGGGAGCGGACCGTCGGACTCCGCTGACGTGCGGGAAGTTCGCGTCCCACCTGCAGAAACTCCGCGTCGGCGGAACGCGGAACGCGTCCGCGGCCGTGCTCCGGGGCGCGTTAGTGACCTTGACCGCCTTGATTCCTTGCGGCAGGATGCCGGTGGTCGGAACGCGTTGTTTAGTCGCCTGATCCCGTACCTGCACTGCTGAAATACCCGCAGAACTGCTGCTTTTGATCGCACTTGACGACAAGGGAGCTTTGTGTGAGTTCAGCGCATGACGATGCCGTGGCAATGGATAAGAAGCAGTCGCTTGCGGGCATGTTGGCACGTGCACGGGCCAAGATCACCGAAGGGCCCCGCCCACGGCAGGACCGGAACAATATCCCGCTGTCGCATTCACAGAACACCCTGTGGTTCGTCGACCGCTTACAGACCGGTATGACGACCTACAACGTCGCATTCCTGTTCCGCCTTGAGGGCGACCTCGACGTCGAAGCGCTCACCGAATCCTTCACGAGTATCGTCATGCGCCACGAGGCGCTGCGGACGTACGTTCTCGTGGAGAACGACGAGTACTTCCAGGGCATCGTCGAAAACCCGGAGATCGTGATCGAGCGGACGACCGCGGAATCCGTGGACGAGGCCGACCGGATCATGACGGAGCTGGCCGGGACGGCGCTCGACCTGACCGAGTTCCCGCTGTGGCGGGCCTTCCTGGTGCGGGTCGGCGGCGATCTCCACTACTTCGGCTTCCTCGTCCACCACATCGTCTTCGACGGCGTGTCGACATCGATCTTCTTCGAGGAGCTGGAGCAGGAGTACAACGCGCGGCGGGCCGGCGCCCTGCCCAAGATCGAGCCGCCGACCGTCCAGTTCGCCGACTTCAGCGTCTGGCAGCGCAAGCGCATGAGCGCGGGGGCCTGGCAGGAGAGCGTGGACCACTGGGCGGAGACGCTCCGCGACGTCGATGTCATGGACATCCCAGGTGATCGCCCCCTTCCGCCCGAGACGACCTACGCGGGCTCCGCCGAGCTGACCACCTGGGAGGGCCTGGCGGCCCGGGTGAACGAGCTCGCCTCCTCGCTGTCGACCACGCCGATCACGGTGTACGCGACGGCGATGGCCGCGCTCTACCACAGGTATTCGGGATCCGAGGACGTCATCTTCGGAGTGCCGACGGCCAACCGCACCGAAGTCGAATGCGAAAGGACCATCGGCTTCTTCATCAACATGCTGCCGCTGCGCTGCCGGATAGATTCCGGGGCGACGTTCCGGGAATGCCTCGTGGACGTCCAGCGCCGATTCCGGGAGGGTCAGGCGCACGGCCGGCTCCCACTTGAGGAGATCATCGCGGGAGCCGGTGTCCGGCGGGAATCCTCGCGCTCCACGCTCTTCCAGTACACGCTGACGATGAACGAATGGGCCGAGCCGCTCCGGCTCGACGGGATCACCGCGCAGGAGCGGGAGCCGGACACCCGGCACGCGAAGTTCTTCCAGTCGTGGACGGTCACGCAGAACGGCGCGGACCTCGATATCCACACCGCGTACAACACCGACATCTTCGACGCGGCGACGATCCGGACGATGCAGCGGGTGTTCGTCGGAATTCTGCGCAGGGCGATCGCCTTTCCGGATCTCAGTATCGAGCAGTCGTGGTCCCAGGACGAGGAATCCCGGGCGGCGCAGGCGATTCTCGGAAAGGGCCGGGAGACTTCGGCGCTCACCGGCAACGTCTTCACGCATTTCCGCGCGGTCGCGGACGAGCACCCGCGGCGCCTGGCGGTCAGCACGCCCGACGCCGCCCTGACCTACGGCGAGCTGCGGCAGCGCGCGGAGGCCCTCCGGGCCCACTTCGCGGCGCACGGCATCGGCGCCGGCGACCGGGTGGGCGTCGCGCTCGAACCGTCCCCCGACTTCCCCGCGACCGTTCTGGCGCTGATGGCGCTGGACGCGGTGTACGTCCCGATCGACGCGATGAACCCGCCGGGCCGGATCGCATCGATCATCACCGGTGCCGCGCCGAAGCTCGTGGTCTGCGACGCGACCACAGCCGGTGTCGCGCCCGCCCTGGAGTTCCGGCTGCCGGCGGACCTGCCGGTTGTGGAGTCGGCTGAGGCCGCGGCCGCGGGCGGGGACGCCGTCGCGTACCTGATGCACACCTCGGGCAGTACGGGGACGCCGAAGGGCGTGCTCGTCAGCCACGACAACATCCTGGCGTTCGTCGAGAACGTCCGGACGCTGTTCGAGCTCACCCCGGAGGATCGTTTCCTCGGCTACGCGTCCTGCGGCTTCGACGTGTCGGTCTTCGAGATGTTCGGCGCGCTGCTGACCGGCGCCTCGCTGCACTGCGTACCGGCCGCGACGCGCCTCGACATGGCGGGCGTCCAGCGGTTCCTGGAGGAGCACCGCATCACGGTGACCGACCTGCCGCCGTCGGTCATGAAGCTGCTCGACCCGGCTCCGCTCGCCGATCTGCGCATCGTCTTCGTCGGCGGTGAGGCGTTCTCGCACGAGCTGGTCCGGGCCTGGGGCAAGGGCCGCCGGATCTTCAACGGCTACGGCGTCACCGAGTGCACCGTCACCAGCATCGTCGAGGAACTGACCGAGCTGACGGAGCTGACCGAGTTGGCGGAGCCGTCGGCCGCCGCCGCCCTGCCCATCGGCGGGCCGATGGACAACCACCTCGCGTACGTCCTGGACGCGCGCAACGTCCCGGTACCGCAGGGCGTCATCGGCCAACTGGCCATCGGCGGCGCCGGGCTGGCGTCCGGGTACTGGAACCGGGACGAGGACAACCGGCGGCGGTTCATCCCCGATCCGGTCGGCGACGACCCCTCGGTCCGCCTCTACCTGACCGGCGACCTGGCGCGCTTCAACGGCGACGGGCGCCTGGTGTACGTCGGGCGGGCCGACAAGCAGGTCAAGATCAACGGCGTGCGCATCGAGATCGGCGAGATCGAGAGCGCCGTCCGGGCCGCCCGCGGCGTGCGCAACGTGTTCGTCCAGGTCCAGCAGGAGCAGGACCAGAAGCGGGTCGTCGCGTACTGCGCGACCGGCGGGGCGCGCGAGGTCTCCGAAACGGCCCTGCGCGAGCACTGCCGCAAGCTCCTGGTGTCCACGATGGTGCCGAGCAGGTTCGTGCTGCTGGACGAACTCCCGATCAACGCCAGCGGCAAGATCGACGAGCGCGCCCTGCCGGGTGTCGACGCCGTGGTCGAGCCGGAGCCGGCGGACCGGCTCACCGACGTCGAGCGCAAGATGATGACCCAGGCGTTCGGCCCGATCCTCGGCCGCACCGACTTCGCGAAGAACATCAGCTTCTTCGACCTGGGCGGGACGAGTCTGCAGGCCGCCCAGCTGGTGTCCAAGATCAAGAAGCTCTTCGGCACCGACATCTCGCTGGCCGCCTTCTTCGCGGACTCCAGCGTGCAGAGCCTGGCCCTGGAGGTCGAGCGCGCCCAACTGGCCCGGCTGTCCCCCGAGGAGCTCCAGCAGGCCATCGAGCAGATGTCCGAAGAGGACGTCGCCCGACTGCTGGCCGAGTGAGGACCAGGGAGATGGACCGTGACGGTGGGGGACGCGTGATGCAACGGGACGGGGAGCGCCTGAACGCCCTTCTCCGGACGAGAACGGCGGCGGCGGACGCGTCGAGCCTGATCGAGCTGAGCCGCTCGGCGGCGCCGGGCCGGACGGTCCTGTTCGCCCACCCGGTGGGTGGCAGCCTGCTGGCCTACCAGCCGCTGGTCCAGCGGCTCGCCGGCCACCGGTGCCTGGGGCTGGACGTGTCCGCGCGGGCGGTCCTCGACGGCGGGCCCGCCGGGTCGGTCCGGGAACTCGCCCGGCGGCACGTCGAGAGCTTCGGCGAGCACGGTCCACGGATCGACGTGGTCTGCGGCTGGTCGTTCGGCGGCGCGCTCGCCTGGGAGGTCGCCTGCCTGCTCGCGGAGCGCGGGGAACGCCCGGAGGTGGTGCTCATCGACTCGACCTGGGCGGGCCGGGAGGTCCCGGTGTGGACGCCGGCCGAGGCGGTGCAGGGCTTCCTGCAGGACGCGCTGCGGCTCGGCGGGCGGGACGCCGAGGTCACCGCGGACACCCCCGAGGAGGCGGCCGCCCTGCTGGACATGGATCCGGAGACCTTCACCGAGCGGCTGGGGATCTTCGCGCAGAACCGGCGGCTCGTCTGCGAGTGGCACCCCACACCGGGGGACCTCGACCTCGTCTCGGTGCGCGCGGCGGAGTCACTCGTCTCCGACTGGCAGACGGCGACCACCGGCCGGGTGCACCTCCGCGACCTGCCCGGGGACCACTACGGCCTGCTCGGGAACGCCGACAACGTCGCCGCGATCGAGCAGCTCGTCCGGGGCGACCGGCCGGCCGAGGCACCCACCTCGGCGGAACCCGAGAGCGCGGGGGAGACCGGCGAGCTCGACGAGGCCGGGCTGCACGCGGCGCTGGCCAAGCTCGTGGACACCCCGCACTGGCGCGATCTGGTGATCCGCTCCCGGCGGATGGACCCCGAGGCCATCGCCGAGGCGTACCGGGAACTCGGCCGGCGCGGACTGCTCACGCCCGACTGGCCGCGCGAGTTCGGCGGCGCGGGCCTGCCCACCCGGCTCGCCATCGAGCTGTTCGAGGGCTTCTGCTCGACCGGCCTGCCCGACCTCGTCCACGCCCTCACCGTGCAGATCGTCGGCAACTTCGTCCTCAAGTCGGGTTCGGACCGGCTGAAGCGCGAACTGCTCCCGCGCATCGCCCGCGGCGAGGAGTTCTCCACCGTCCTCTACAGCGAACCGCGCGCCGGCAGTGACCTCGCCGCGCTCCGGACCAGGGCCGAGCCGCGCGGCGACCGCTACGTGCTCAACGGCGTCAAGGTGTTCAGCATCTACAGCGACATCTCCGGGTCGGCGCTGGTCGCCGCGCGCACCGGGCAGGGCGGGCACAAGTACGACGGCATCACGCTCTTCGTCGTCGACCTCGCGGCCGAGGGCGTGACCGTCGAACTCGTCGAGACGGTGCAGCGCGAACGGATGTGCCGGGTGCGCCTCCAGGACGTCGAGGTGGAGAGTTGGCGCCGGGTGGGCGAGGAGGGCCGCGGCTGGGCGCTGCTGGACGGGGCGCTGGCCATCGAGCGCACCGGCATCGACCACGTCGTCCGGGCCGCCCGCTGGCTGAAGGCGCTGCACGCGACGATCGGCCGGCCCCGGGGCCTCGAACGCCTCGAAGGGCAGGTCGAGTGCGCCACGACGCTGGCCCGATCGGCCACCGAGGTCTTCCTGCGGGCCGACGTCAGGGCGATCGACACCGCCGTCGCCAAGCTGTACACCAGTGAGACCTGCCAGCAGGTCGGGCACGAGGTGCTCCGCCGCTGGAGCACGCTCGGCGCCCTGCCCGGGGTCGACGACCTGGTCCACGAGGAGTTGTTCTCCGGGCTGACCGAGTCGCCCGGGCTCACCCTGTCCGCCGGCACCTCGGAGATGATGCTCTCCACCGTCGCGGCGGACCTCCGGGAGGAGTACGTCCGGCGCTGCCGGGCGATCCTGCACCGCTTCGGCGGCGAACTGGTCGACACCGTCCTGGAGGTCCTCGAACCCGTGGGCGCCGGTGTCCGGGTGGAGCCGCTGTTCGCCCACTCGCCGGCCCGGCACACCGCGCTGGCGAGGACCCTGGCCGACCTCGGCTTCGACGGGATCGAGCGGCCCGAGGCGGAGGGCGGCCTCGGCCTCGGCCTCCCCGAGGGCTGCGCGATCAGCCTGAGCCTGGGGTACCTCGGGTACGAGAACGCCTACCGGCCCTGCCGGCGCGCGGACTCGGCGGCCGGGACGGGCGAGGCGGAGGCCTCCCACGGCGCCTGCGAAGCGCCGGAGTGCCGGCTGCGCCACGCGGCCCACACGCTGGGGCTCGGCATCGGGCTGTTCCGCACCGCCTGGGAACACGCCTCCAGCCGGGAGCAGTTCGGTCAGCGGCTCCTCGACTTCGACGCGCTGATGTTCCCGCTGATCCGCGGCTACGCCGAGCTGTACGCCCTGGGCGCGCGGCTCCACGAGCTCGCGGACCACGTGGCGGAGGCGGACGAGGGGGTGCTCCGCCGGTTCGAGCTGGTGGCCCAGGACGCCCTGCTGCGGGTCGTCCGGGCGGCGATGCAGGTGCTGGGCGCCCAGGGCATCACGGAGTGGTCGGTCGGCTCGCGCTACTACATGAAATGCGCGGAGAGCATCGGCTTCCTCGACCGCGGGGGCATGGTGGCGAACGAATAGACCGGACCGGCGTGCGCGTGTCGTTCGATTGTCGTCAATTCCCTGCGAAGGCGGTTCTCCGATGCGAATTTCCCTCACCGGCCCCGAATCCCCAGACCTGATGTCGTCCGACCCGATGTCGTCCGACCCGATGACGTCCGACCCGATTTCGTCCGACCTGCTGTCGTCCGACCTCTACGAGGAATCGCAGTACGCGACGCGGAACATGCATTCCGTGTGGCGGGATCTGCGCAAGAGCGACGGCCTCCAGCGGCAGCGGACCCCGGACGGCCAGGAATTCCTGGCGGCGCTGCGCCACGCGGACGTCTTCGAGGTGCTGAACGACCCCGGCACGTTCTCCTCGGCGTACAGCACCATGCTCACGGTGCGCGGCGACGGGGACGTGGCGGCCGGGGCCGCGATCCACCTCACGGACCCGCCGCTGCACCCCGAGATCAAGCGCGTCTTCACCCCGCTGATGACGGCGCAGGCCGCGCAGCGCCTGGAGCGGGGCATCACGGACCGGATGTCCGAGCTCTTCGACACGATCCGCGGCCGGGAGTCCTTCGACTTCTGCGAGGCCATGATCACCCTGCCGATGACCATCACCGGGCTGCTGATGGGCATCCCGCAGGAGCAGTGGGCCGTCACGGGCCGGGCGACGGTGCGCGCGATGGGCGGGGTGAACGCGGCGGAGTCGGAGCGCCAGCGCCGGATCGACCTCTTCGAGGCCCACACGACCATCATGTCCGTCCTCGGGAACGTCCTGGAGGACGCCCCGCCCGCCGACTCGGTGAGCGGCCGCTGCCCGGCCACGGCCGAGGTGGTGGGCGACCCGAGCCGGGACGTGCCGCTGCTGAACGCCTACGCGTTCCTGATGGGCGCCAACCCGACGGTGCCGCAGACGATCAACCAGACGCTGATCCTGCTGGCCGGCGACGAGGACCTGTGGTCGTGGTTCACCCGCCAGGAGGAGACCGACCAGCGGTTCGTCGACGAGGCGCTGCGCTGGGCGAGCCCGGTCAACCACGTGCTGCGGCGCGCCACCGCGGACACCGTGGTCGCCGGGACGGAGGTGCCGGCGGGGTCGCTGGTCTCCGCCTGGATCGCCTCGGCCAACCGCGACGAGGAGGTGTTCGCGGACCCGTTCCGGTTCGTCCCCGACCGCGCCCCCAACCGCCACCTGGCCTTCGGGCTCGGCGTGCACCGGTGCATCGGCCAGCATGTCGCCGCGATCGGTATGAAGATATTCTTCGACCTCTGGCGCAAGAACGTGCGGTCCGTGGCGCTCGACGGCGATCCCAAACACCTCATCTCGAACTTCCTGAACGGCGTAGTATGTCTGCCGCTCGCCGTGGACTGGAAATAGCCGGACCCGGCGCACAGAGAAAAAAGCACCCGCGGAAGGCAGAACGATGAGCGAATTCGTCACCACGATTGTCGGGCCGGACGACTGGCCCGCGGTCGGCGCGTTCTTCGAGCCGAAAGGCCTCGTGGAGAACTGCTGGTGCACGTATTTCCGGATGACCTCGAAGGAACGCTCCTCGTGCGGCACCGCGGCCCGCAAGGACCGGCTGCGCGACCTGGTCGAGGGCGGCGAGCGGGTGGGCATCCTCGGCTCGGTCGACGGCGCCCCCGCCGGCTGGATCGGGGTCGGCCCCCGGCTGGGCTTCCCCCGGCTGGCGAGGTCCCGCGCGGCGAAGCTGGTCAAGGGCGACGACCCGGAGCGCATCTGGTCCGTCGTCTGCCTCTACCTGACCCGCGACCACCGGCACCAGGGGCTCACCAGGGTGCTCATCGACCGGGCGGTGGAGTGGGCGCGGGACGAGAAGGCCGAACTCATCGAGGCCTACCCCGAGGACGACCGCGATCCCGAGGGCACCGTCGAACGCGGCAGCTTCCGCGGCCGGGTGACCACCTTCGAGGCCTGCGGATTCACCGTCGTGGAGCCTCGGTTGCAGAGTCGCGCATTGGTACGGAAGGACCTCCGTTGACTGATCACCAGGTGCTCGCGCTCGAACCCTTCATGAACAACCAGGCGGCGACCACCCCGGAGAACCTCGCCGACGGTCGGCTGAACGTCTGGCGCAACTCGCTCCCGGCGCAGGCCGCGCCGCTGGAGCTTCTCGTGGACGGCGTGCCGCTGCGCAGCGCCCGCCTCGACGGACGCGGACCGGACAACGTCCGCTGCGCGGGGCAGCGGATCGACGTCCCGGAGCGGCGGTGGGACTGGCTCTACGTCATCGGCTGCGGTGAGCGGCGGGTCAGGGACGACATCACCTGGCACTTCGCCGACGGCACCGTGGACCGGGACCGGTTCGCGCTCTCCGACCTGTGGGAGGGCCGCTCGGACTTCGGCGAGGAGTTGGCGCTGCGCACCGACGTCATCCACTACCCGTACCACGTGCAGGAACGCATCGGGATCACCCTCTGGTGCCAGCGCGTGCCGGTCACCTCGCGCAAGCCGCTCACCGCCATGTCGCTGCCCAGGAACCCGGCCGTCCATCTCTTCGCCATGACGCTCGTCGGCCGGCGGGTGGTCGCCGGCGCCGACGGCGATCCGCTGATACAGGGAGCCAGCCGTGAACTCAGCTAGCACGACCGGCGCGACCCACGCGCCCGACACGGCCGGCGTGACCGCGCCCGCCGTGCGGTGGAACGGCGCGACCGGGACGTACCCCCAGTGGTACGAGGACCCGTTGAGCTGCCTGCAGACCACCCTGGGCGGCATCCTGCTGGAGCACGGCCTCCGACCCGTCGAAGTACTGGGCCTCGCCTGCGAGTTCGCCTTCGCACCGGACGACGTTCCGTGCGAGGAGTTCTACCGCCCGGTGCAGAGCGCCCGCGGCGTGGCGGCCGACCTGTGCCCGTACCACGACGTCGAGTCCGCCTGGACGACCGGAGCGGACGCGGACGACCTGATCGAGCTGATCGAGCGGCACGGCAGCGTCATCGTGGCGGTGGACAACTACCACCTCCCGTTCCGCCCGGCCTTCCACGACGTGCACGCGGCGCACCTCGTCGTGGTGCCGGCCTGGCGCCGGACCTCGGACGGCGCCGTGGAGTTCTACGTCTCCGATGTGCAACCGCCGCGCTTCCAGGGCTGGTTGGCCGCCGAGCACCTGGTGGCGAGCTGGACCTCCGGTAACCCCTCCGACAGCCAGGACGTCTTCTTCTCCAGCCGGGAGATCGGCGGCCGGGTGCTGACGACGACGGTGCGCGAGCGGCCGGCGGAGCTCACGACCGGCCAGGTCGCCCGGGCGCTGCGGGGCAACCTCGACCGCTGGACCGGCGGCACAACCGGCTCCGCGGACCAAGCCGCCGCGGACCGCGTCCTGACCGGCCGGGCCGGGCTGCACCACTTCGTCGACCGGCTGGCGGAACGCTGCGGCGACCCGGCGGAACTCCGCGGCACCTACACCTTCGGGTGGGCGATGCAGGCCCAGGCCTTCCTGCACGGCCGCTTCGCCCAGGAGTTCGCGCACCGGGCGAAGCAGAGCCGGCTGCTGGAGGTGGCCGCGTCGGCGGACCGGGTCGTCTCGGCCTGGTCGAATCTCCGACTGCTCTGCGCCCACGCGGCGGAGACGGCCGGGATCACGGAACTCGTGCCGCGCCGCGGCGCCGAGCTGGTGCACGCGTACGAGCAGCTGGCTGCCGACTGGCAGCACACCCTGGCGACGGAATGGACGGACGTCTGATGAATGGCGGGTCTGTGGGCGAGCTGGCGCTCACCGGGGGCGAGCCCGTGCTGGGGTCGCTCGCGCCGGTGAACTGGCCGAGGACGACGGACGCGGACCGCGCGGCGGTGCTGTCCGTACTGGACTCCAACCTCTTCGTCTCCGACCGGACGGAGGCGACCGCGGTCGAACGGCTGGAGCGGTCCTGGGCGGAGTACCTGGGCGTGCGCCGCTGCGTCGGGGTGAGCAACGGGACGACCGCCATCGAGCTGGCGCTCCTCGCGCACGGCATCGGTCCCGGCGACGAGGTCGTGGTCCCCGCGCTGACCTTCGTCGGGACGGCGATGGCCGTGGTCCACGTCGGGGCGACCCCGGTGTACGCCGACGTCGACCCGGTCACCTTCACGATGACCGCGGACAGCCTGGCCGCCGAGATCACCGAGCGGACCAGGGCCGTCGTCCCGGTCCACCTGCACGGGCTCAGCGCCGACCTGGCCGCGATCGACGAGGTCGCCCGCCGGCACGGCTGCGTGGTGGTCGAGGACGCCGCGCAGGCCCACGGTGCCCGCTACCGGGGCGTCCCCTCCGGCGCGACCGGCAACACCGCGACGTTCAGCCTCCAGATGACCAAGAACCTCCCCACCTGCGGGGAGGGCGGCCTCGTCGTGACCGACGACGAGCGTGTCGCCGACCGGATCGTCCAGTTACGCCAGTTCGGCGAAACGATTCGCCCGGACCGTCCGCGCCGCTACGTGAGCCACCGGCTGGGCTTCAACGCCAAGCTGAGCAACGTCCAGGCGGCTTACACCTCCAGCCAGTTGGAGCGGCTCGACGAGTACCACGCGGCCCGGCGGGCCAACGTCGAGGCCTTCCTCGCCCGGCTGCGCGACCTGGACGGCCTGACCTGCCCGTCGGAGCCGGACGGGTACGAGCACGCCTGGCACATCCTGCGGTTCGTCGTCGACTTCGACCGGCTCTTCCCCGGCGTCGACACCGGAGCGGCGCGCGGCGTGCTGATGCGGGCCCTGCGCGCCGAGGGGATGCCGGTGACCAGGTACCAGATGATGCCGCTCGCCGACCAGCCGGCGCTGCGTGCCCTGGTCCGCCAGAAGCCCGACTCCTGGCCGGTCACCCAGGACGTCATCGACCGCAGCTTCACCCTCCAGCAGCGCCATCTGCCGCCGGACGCCGGACCGCTGCTCCAGAGCTTCGCCGACGCCGTCGAGAAGGTCTGGTCGCACCGGAAGGTCCTGGCGGAACTCGCGGAAGGTGCGGGCCGCTGACCGGCACCGAGCACCGGCCGACACCCGCGCAGCTGGAGGTCAGCGCCCGCGCCGTCCGCGAGCACATCGTCGACATGTGCTCCGGCCCCGAGGGCGGCCACCTGGGCGGTTCGATGTCCGCCGTGGAGATCCTGGTCGCGCTCTTCTTCCACACCATGGACGTCGACCCCGACGACCCGGAGTGGAAGCAGCGGGACGTCTTCGTGCTGAGCAAGGGGCACGCGGCGATGGCCCTGTACGCCACGCTCGCCGAGCGGGGGTTCATCACCCGCGAGGAGGTCGCCACCTTCTGCCGGCCGGGGAGCCGGCTGGCCACCCACGGCAACGTCGCCGTCCCCGGGGTCGAGTTCGCCACCGGCTCGCTCGGCCACGGGCTCGCGCTGGCCAACGGCACGGCGTGGGCGCAGCGGCAGGCCGGCGCGGCGCCGGCGCGCACCTTCGTCCTGCTCGGCGACGGCGAACTGCAGGAGGGGACGGTGTGGGAGGCGGCCCAGGTGGCCCGCGCCCTGGACGCCGAGAACCTGGTGGCGGTGATCGACGTCAACAACTTCCAGCAGACGGGGGCCGTCCGCGAGGTGAGCGACGGCGCGCCGGTCGCCGACCGCTGGGCGGGCTTCGGCTGGCGCACGGTCGAGGTGGACGGGCACGACCTGGCGGCGCTCTCCGTCGTCCTCGACGAGGCGGCCCGGACGCCGGGGCCGACGGCCGTGGTCTGCCACACGGTCAAGGCGAGGGGCGTCGGGGTCCTGGAGGGCAAGTCGTCCTCGCACTTCGTCCGGCTCGACACCGAACGGAAGCGGGCGCGCGTCCGGGCCAGCATCCGCCCGGTGACGGCTCCTTCGCCGACGGCGCCGTCCACAGCCACCGAGGGGAGGCCGGACCATGCTTGAGATCGAACCGGAGCGGGCGAGCACCCGGGGCGTCTTCGCCGACGCCCTGCCGGAACTCGCGCTCCGCCACAACGTGCTGGTGGTCGACACCGACACCGGGAGCATCAAGCCGGCCCCCGGGATGGACTACCTCAACGTCGGCATCGCGGAGAACGCGGCCGTCGGGCTCGCCGCCGGCGCCGAGCACTGCGGACGGCGCGCCCTGGTCTGCACCTTCGCGGCCTTCTCGGTGAGCCGGGCGTTCGAGTTCATCAAGCTCGACATCGCCTACCCGCGGCGCCGGGTGTGCATCGTCGGCACGCACGGCGGCGCCAGCGGGGGTTGGCTGGGGCCGACGCACCACGCCACCGAGGACCTCGCGCTGATGAACGCCCTGCCGCACATGCGGGTGGTCGTGCCGGCCGACGCGCGCCAGGCGGTGTCCCTGCTGGGGCAGTGCCTGGAGTACGACGGGCCGACCTACCTGCGGCTCGGACGCAAGGACTCGCCGGTGTTCGCGGGGCTCCCCGAGCCCGAGCTGGGCGTCCCGCAGGAGGTCCGCCCCGGCCGGGACATCGCCCTGGTCGCCACCGGCCCGGAGATCCTGGCCACGGCCCTGGAGGTCGCGCGGCGGCTCGCCGGGGCGGGGCACAGCGTGCAGGTGATCAACGTGCACACCGTCGACCCGGAGTCCGCCGGCGCCGTCGGCCGGGCGGTGGCCGCCGAGTGCCGGTGGCTGGTCACGCTGGAGGAGGCGTGGACCTCCGGCGGCATGGGCGCGCAGGTCGCGGCCGCGCTCGGGGCCCGCGGGATCCGCTGGCTGCCGATCGGCGTCGACGGCTTCCTCCCGCCCGGCACCCACGACTCCCTGCTGGAGGCCAGTGGGCTCACCCCCGAGGCGGTGCTCCACCAGGTACTGAGCTTCGTCACCCACCCGTAGTGCCCACCGAAGTGAACGCCGTACTGAACGCCGTACTGAACGCCGTACTGAACGCCGTAGTGATCGAGAGAGGACGGACGAGATGGACGCACTGTGCATCAGTTGCGACGGCCCGCTGAAGATACCGGCGGACAGCTACCAGGGAGAGATCGTGAGCTGTCCCGAGTGCGCGACGGAGCTGGAGATCCAGTCGACCGACCCGCTGGAGCTGGCCCTCGCGCCCGAGCCCGAAGAGGACTGGGGTGAATGATCGGCGCGGGACGTCGAAGCCGCTCGGGATCCTGCTGTCGACCGTCCGGTACGAGGAGCGGCGCCTGCTCTCCGAGCTGGAGCGCCGCGAGGTCCCGGTCGTCCGGCTGGACCCCCGCACCATGGCGTTCGCCCCGGAGGCCGGCCGGGCGGCGGTCGGCTGCCCCGCCGTGGGCGCGGTGGTCGCCGGGGTGGACCTGGTCGAGCGTGCGGACGGGAGCCACACGGTGCTGGAGGTGAACTCCCGGGTCGAATTCCAGGGATTCGAGCGGGCGACGGGAGTCGACGTCGCCGCACGGATCGTCGAGGCCTGGACCGCCGAGATGATCGAGGTGAAGGAAGCAGTATGAAACGCATCGCAGTGGTGGGTGGTCGGGGTTTCGTGGGGGGTGAGCTGCTGCGCCTGCTCGTCCACCATCCCGAGGTCGAGGTCGCCGCGGTGACCTCCGACACCCAGGCCGGCCGTGCCGTGGAGACCGCGCACCCGCCGCTGCGCGGGAGCGGCCTCCGGTACAGCCGGCGGGCCGACCTGGAGCCGGTCGACCTGGTCTTCCTGGCCGGGGTCCACGGGTCCACGGCGGAGATCATCGACGAGATGGCGGCGCTCGCGCCGAAGATCGTCGACCTGACCGCCGACTTCCGGATCGAGGACCAGGCGCTCATGGAGCGCTACTACGGCCGGCGCCGGACGGGGGAGCACGCCAAGGCCTTCGTCCGCGGCCTGCCCGAACTGCACCGCAAGCAGATCGTCGACGCCGACCGGGTCGCCGTCCCCGGGTGCATGGCCACCAGCGCGATCCTGAGCCTCGCGCCGCTCGCGGCCCGGGGGCTGCTCCAGGACGTCCAGGTCGACGCCCGGACCGGCAGCAGCGGCTCCGGCGCCTCCAGCGGCGACGCCAACTCCCACGCGCTGCGCAGCGGGGTCATGCGGGTGTTCGCGCCGTTCGACCACCGGCACGAGGCCGAGGTGTCCGAGGCACTCCGGGTGGACGTGTCGATGACGGTCACCGCCACGCCGCAGGTGCGCGGGGTGCAGACGCTGGCGAAGGTGGCGGTCGGGGAGCTGACCGAGCGCGAGCTGCGCGCCATGTACCGCGAGGACTACGGCACCGAGCCGTTCGTCCGGGTGGTGAACGGCCAGCGCGGGACGTACCGCTATCCGGACCCGAAGGTGCTGCTCGGCTCGAACTTCTGCGACGTCGGCATCGTCGCCGACAACCGCGGCCGGGCGCTGGTGATGGGGAGCCTGGACAACCTGGTGAAGGGGGCCGCCGGCGGCGCGGTGCAGTGCATGAACCTCATGCTCGGCCTGCCGGAGACGTACGGGCTGACCTTTCCCGGATTGCACCCGGTGTGACCGTGATGAGAATCGTGGTGAAGTGGGGCGGCAGCCTCCAGGAGAACAGCGGCGCGATCGCCGACGACATCGCCGCGCTCCGGCGCGAGCACCGCATCGTCGTGGTGCACGGCGGCTCCCGGGACATCGACGACACCATCAGGGAGTTGGGGCTGCCCCGGCGCACCCTGGAGTCCCCGGACGGCATGGTGACCAGGTACACCGACGCGCCGACCCTCACCGCCCTGATGATGGCGATGCGGGGCCGGACCCAGGCGCGGATCGTCTCCGAGCTGGGGGCACGCGGCGTCACGGCGGCGGGCCTGTCGGGCATGGACGGGGGGCTGGTCCGCACCGAACGCAAGGCGGCGATCCGCGCGGTGTTCGGGGACAGCGTCCGCGTGGTGCGCGACAACTACGCCGGCAAGGTCGTCGGCGTGGACACCACGGTCCTGGACGCGCTGCTCGCCTGCGACATCGTGCCGGTCGTCTGCCCGCCGGGCATGACGGCCGACGGGCAGCCGACCAACGTGGACGCGGACCGGATGGCCTGCGCGATCGCGGCGGCCTGGCGGGCCGACCGGCTGCTGCTCTTCACGGACACGCCGGGCGTGCTCGCCGACCGCGACGATCCCGCCTCCACCATCGCCGAGTTGAGCCGGGACGACGCCAAGAGCCTGGTGGCGGAGCTGAGCGGCGGCATGCGGATGAAGGTCGCCGCCGCGGTGGAGGCGCTGGGCAAGGGCGCCCGGGCGGTCCAGGTCTGCGACGGCCGGGTGGACGCGCCGATCGCGGCCGCCCTGCGAGGCAGCGGGACCCTCATCGGAAAGGGCCGGGAAGACTTATGACGATCCATCACCTGAGAACCCAGCCAACCGAGTTGACCGACAGTGCGGCCGTCGCGCTGCTCGCCGAGGTGGTGGCGATCCCGTCCGTCTCCGGCGGCGAGCAGAAGCTGGCGGAGCGGCTGCGGGACGTCGCGGCCGGCTTCGGCGCCCAGAGCCACCTGGACGAGGCGGGGAACGTGCACGCCCTGGTCGGGCACGGGACGCGTACGGTCATGCTGCTCAGCCACCTGGACACGGTGCCGGGCGAGGTCCCCTTCGAGCACAACGAGCGCCTGGTCCGCGGCCGGGGGGCGGTGGACGCCAAGGGGCCGTTGACGGCGATGCTCGTCGCGGCGCTCACCAGCGGGGACCTCGGCATCCGGGTCCACTGGGTGGGCGTGGTCGAGGAGGAGACGCTCTGGTCCCGGGGCGCCGAACACGTCCGGGTGACCGTGCCCGTTCCCGACGCCGTGATCGTGGGCGAGCCGAGCGGGGCGTCCTCGGTCACCGTCGGCTACAAGGGGATGGTCGAACTCGCGGTGCGCTGCGAAGTCCCGCGCACGCACACCGCGACGCCCGGGCCGAAGGCGAGCGAGACCCTGGTGCGCGCGCTCGGCCGGCTCCTCGACACCTACGGGGCGCGCGGGAACGACGCCTTCGACGAGGTGGGCATGGTCGTCAGGGACGGTCGCTTCGAGCCGTTCGCGAGCTCCTGCTCGCTGCTGTTCCGCACCCCGCCGGGGACGACGGCCGAGGGGCTGCGGCGCGAGGTCGCGTCGATCCTCGGCGAGCGGGTCGAGGTGTCGGCGGTGTACGAGGTGCCCGCCGTGACCGTCCCGCGGAGCTCCGCGTGCGTGCGGGCGCTGTCCCGGGCCATCGTCGCGGCGGGGCTGCGGCCCAGCCACAAGCGCAAGACCGGTACCAGCGACATGAACACCCTGAGCAGGACCTGGCAGGTGCCGATGGCCACCTACGGACCGGGGGACTGCCACGAGGACCACACCGACAGCGAGCACATCCTGGTCCAGGAGTACCTGGACGGCATCCGCGTCCTGCGGGCCGCCCTGGGTGAACTGGCCACGACCCTTCCGGAGGCAGCGTCATGACGGAACAGCCGAGCCTGCTGGCGCTGTGGAGCGTCCCGCGTTCGCGGTCGACCGCGTTCGAACGCGCGATGTACGAGCGCGGCGACTTCCTGGTGGTCCACGAGCCCTTCTCACGGGTGTGCGACTTCGGCGAGGCGGACGTCGCCGGCCGGAGCTGCGCCAGCCAGGAGGAGGTGATGGCGGCGCTGGTCGAGACGGCGGCCGAGCGGCCGGTCTTCTTCAAGGACACCACCGACTTCCCGTTCGACCGGCTCGGCGCGGACCTCGGCTTCCTGCGGCGGTGCCGCCATGCCGCGATGGTCCGCAACCCCCGTGACACCGTGCGCTCGCACCTCGTGATGCAGGCCGACGCGACCTCCCCGGCGATGGGGTTCGGGCACCTGTGGGACGTCGTCGAGACGGTGACCGCCGTGGGGCTGCCGATGCATCTGGTCGACGGCGACCGGCTGGCCGGCGGCGCCGCGGCGGAGATGCGGCGGTACTGCGCGGCGATGGGGATCGAGTTCATCGCCGAGGCGCTGGCCTTCAAGCAGGAGCCGCCGGCCAGTTGGAAGGCCACCGAGCGCTGGCACGCGGCGGCCGGCGAGTCCCGGGCGCTGGGCGCCGCCCCGGCCGGGCGGAAGCAGCTGTCCGAGGCCCTGGAGCGGACCGCGCTGGCCTTCGAGCGGGACCAACTGCCGTACTACGAGCGGATCACGGCGGCGCTGGGCGGGGGCGGGGTGCCGGATCCCGCACGGCCGGCCGGTTGATCCGGTCGACCCGGTCGGTCGGACCGATTCGGTTGGTCGGACCGATCTGACCGATCCTCACAACCGCCGGGCGGAGCACTGCTCGGAACACTAGGTTGTCATGGGCGCCGCATCCCGACGACCCAGGACAAACCGGACCCGCAAGGACGACAGAGGAGCGGACATGACGTTGGGCCCTGGCTTCACCAGGCTGTGGTGGTCGCAGGGGTTGTCGAACCTGGGCGACGGCCTGGTGCTGGCGGCCGTACCCCTCCTCGCGGTGGAGATGACCCGTGACCCGCTGCTGGTCGCGGGCATCACGGTGGCGCAGTTCCTGCCCTGGCTGATCTTCACCCTGCCGTCCGGGGCCCTCGCCGACCGCATCGACCGACGCCTCATCATGGTGTGGGGCAACGCGATCCGCGCCGTCGGCTTCGGTCTGCTCGTCCTGACGCTGGCGGCCGACCTGCACGCCATCGTGCTGCTCTACCTCGCCGTCTTCCTGGCCGGCACGGCCGAGACCCTGGTGGACAACGCGGCCCTGACGGTGCCGCCGAGGCTGGTCGAGCGCGCCGACCTGGAGCGGGCCAACGGGCGGCTGTTCGCCACCCAGTCGGCGATCAACAACTTCGTCGGACCGACGGCCGGCGCCGCCCTGTTCGCGCTGTCGGCGATCATGGTGTTCACCTCCACGGCGGGCCTCTTCGCACTCGCCGCCCTGGCCGCGATCACCCTGCCCCGGATGCGCCCCACCGCGAGCGACACCAGCGGCGGCAAGCACTCGGCGGGCGACGTCGTCCGCAGCATCCGGGCCGGCTGGTCCTACTTCTGGGAGCACCGGCTGCTGCGGCGGGTCGCGTTCATCTCCGGCTCGATCAACCTGTTCTCCTCCGCCACCGCCGGTCTGCTCGTGCTGCTGGCGACCGGCCCGCTGGGCGTCTCCAAGTCCTGGTACGGCGTCTTCATCGCGGTGCCGGCCGTGGGCGCCGTCATCGGCTCGCTGATCGCGGCGCGGGTGGTGCCGGCCATCGGCGGGGGACCGGTCACCTGGCTCGCCGCGCTGGTGCCCGCCGCCAGCTACGTCGTCCTCGGTCTCAGCGGGAGCATCGTCCTCTCCGAGATCGTCATGTTCCTCGCCGCCATCTCCACGGCCCTCAACCAGATCGTGGTGAGCACGCTCCGCCAGGCCGCCGTCCCCGACGAGCTGCTCGGCCGGGTCACCGCCGCCTACCGCCTGATCGTCCTCGGCGCCGTACCGGTCGGCGCGCTGGTCGGTGGCGGGCTGGGGCGGTGGCTGGGCCCGGAGGACGCCTTCGTGGTGTGCGGGGTCGGTCTCGCGCTCGCCGCGGTCGTCTTCGCCTCGCGGGTGACGACGCGGGCCCTGCGCGAGGCCGAGCGGGACGTCCGGCCCGCCACCACCGTCGAGCAGATCTCCTGAGGAGTTCTGCACCGGCCGAAAGACACGCCCCAGCTGAGAACAGGAGTCCCGTGACCGAGAACCGTGATGTCGTGTGCAAGGCCGAGTACGAGCAGCCGGCCGACGAGCTGGAGGAGCAGGTCGCCGCCGTCATGGCCGAGGTGCTGGGCGTCGACCAGGTCGGCCGGCGCGACAGCTTCTACGACTTCGGCGGCACCTCGCTGGCGGCCATCCGGATCTGTGCCCGGATCGAGCGCCGGCTCGGCTTCCAGGTCGACCCGGCCTGGCTGCTGGAGTACGACGAACTGGCCGACTTCGCCGAGCAGATCCGGCTCGGTGCGGAATGACCGGGGCCACCAACCCGCCGCCGCTGCGGACCGTGCACGCCGCGGTGGCCGAGTGCGCCGACCGGGCACCGCACGACCTCGCGCTCGTCCAGGGCGAGGAGCGCGTCGACTACCGGACCCTCACCGCGGCGGCCCGGGTCCTGGCGGGCCGGCTCACCGCCTGGGGCGTCCGGCCGGGGGACATCGTGCCCCTGCTGCTGCCGCGCGGCGCCCAGCTGATCGCCCTCCAGCTCGGCGTGCTGATGAGCGGCGCGGCGTACGCCACCCTCGACCCGCGCTGGCCGGCGAGCCGCATCGCCGCGATCCTGGACCAGCTCGACGACCCGGTCGTCGTCGGCCGGCCCGGCGGCGAGCCGCTCGGCGTCACCCGGACGCTCGCCCCCTCGCCGCTGTCCGCGCTCGCGGACGCTGGGGCTGACAGTGCGGCAGGCCTGTTCGCGCCGGTGCCGGCCGACCCGGAGGACCTGGCCACGGTGTTCTTCACCTCCGGCAGCACTGGCGTCCCCAAGGGCGTGCTCATCCCGCACCGCGCGGTCACCCGGATGTTCGGCCCGGGCGGGCTGGACGGCTTCGGACCGGGGCACCTCACCGCGCAGGTCGCGCCCGGCGCCTGGGACATGTACGCCTTCGAGCTGTGGGGCCAGCTGACCACCGGCGGCGCCTGCGTCGTCGTCGAAGAGAACCACCTGATGCCCAGCCGGCTGCGCACCCTGGTCGCCGAGCAGGGCGTCGACACGCTCTGGCTGACCACCTCGCTGTTCAACCTGATCGTCGACGAGGACCCGGACGCGTTCGAGGGCCTGGAGACGCTCTACGTCGGCGGCGAGAAGCAGTCCCCCCGGCATGTCGCGAGGTTCCTGGAGCGCTTCCCCGAGCTGCCGATCTGGAACGGCTTCGGCCCGGCCGAGAACTGCATGCTGACGGCCGTGCACCGGATGACGCCGGCCGACGACGCCGCGCCCGCCGGCATCCCGGTGGGCCGGCCGGTCCCCAACACGGCGGTGGTCCTGCTGCGCGAGGACGGCTCGCCCGCGGCGCCCGGCGAACGCGGTGAGATCGTCGCGCTCGGCCCCGGCGTCGCCCGCGGGTACCTGAACAACGAGACGCTGACGCGCGAACGGTTCCCGACCCTGGAGATCGCCGGGGAGCGGCAGCGCGCCCTGCGGACCGGCGACCTCGGCATGCTCGACGAGCACGGGATCCTGCACTACCACGGCCGCCGCGACCGGCAGATCAAGCTCAGCGGCAACCGGATCGAACTCGGCGACATCGAGGCCGCCGCGGCCGCGATCCCGGAGATCCGGGCCTGCGCCGCCGTCGCCCGGACCGACGAGGGCGGCACGGTCGACCACGTCGCCCTGGTCTACACCCTGGCCGACGGCGCCGAACTCGCCCCGCGGGACGTCCGCAAGCGGCTCACCACCCGGCTCCCCGCGTACGCCGTGCCCGGCCGGTTCGAGCAGCTGGACGACCTGCCGCGGCGCGACAACGGCAAGGTCGACCTGCAGGCTCTGGAGAGGCGCCCCGGCTGATGCGCGAACTCCCGCAGACCTCCGAACTCCCGCAGGCCCTCGAATTCCCGCAGACCTTCGAACAGGAGGCGCTCTGGATCGCCGACCAGTTCATGGCGGATCCCTCGCCCTTCCTGGAGACCTGGGCCCAGCACATCACCGGTCCGCTCGACGTCCCGGCGCTGGAGCGCGCCCTGGCCGCCCTGGTCGAACGGCACGCCGTACTCCGCACCCGCTTCACGCTCGGCGACGACGGCCCGGTGCAGAGCGTCGACCCGGCCGGCACCGTACCGCTGGAGCGCCTCCCGTGGCCCGGCGGCGACCTGCACGACACCCTGCGACGGGCCGGGCAGCGGCCGCTCGACCTGAGCGTGTCGCCCGCTCGGCTGACCCTCTACGACCGCGCGCCGGGCGAGTACGTGCTGCTGCTGCAGATCCACCACGTCGCCGTCGACGACGCCTCGCTGGTGCTGCTCGACCAGGAGCTGTCCGCCCTCTACACCGAGCAGGCCGGCGGCGCCCCGGCGAAGCTCCCCCCGCCGGGGCTCACGCTCGGCGAGCACGCCGTCCGGGCCCGGGCGGCCGGGATCGCCCCGGCGGACCTCGCCTTCTGGGCCGAGTTCCTGGACGGGGCGCCCGCGCTCACCCACCTGCCGCCCCGGCCGCGCCCGCTCGCCGCCCGGCGGGGCTCCGCCTGCGACACGGTGCGCGCCACCGTCCCCGCCGACCTGGGGGACGCCCTCCGCACGGCGGCCCGCGCGCTGCGCACCACCCCGCACGTGCTGATGAGCACCTGCATGGCGGTCACCGCCGCGGCGGTCAACGGCGAGGACGTGGTGATCGGCAGCCCGGTCTCCCGCCGCGGCGCGCCGGACCTCGACGAGGTCTTCGGTTGCCTGACCGACCTCCTGCCGGTGCGCTACCGCGTCCCCGCCGACGCCACCTTCTCCACGGTGTGCGCCGCCGCGAAGCGCGCCTCACTGAGCGTGCTCCGGCACCGAAATGTGCCCTACGCCCGGCTCGGCGGCGGCGTCACCCGCACCCGGGGCGTGCTGTCCGGCGCGCACCTGGGCCGCATCTGCCTCGTCCTCGACCAGTCGCCGAGCCGGCTGGAGCTGCCCGGGCTGCGCTGCGAGCGGGTGCACGTCGGGGGAGCCTCGGCCAAGTTCGACTGGCTCCAGTACGTCGTCGCGGACGGCCGCGGCTGGGACGTCCGGGCCGACTACGCCCTCGACTTCTTCACCGCCGACGAAGCGGCGCTCGTGCTGCGGCAGTGGCTGACCGCGCTGGCGGCGGCCGCCGACGACCCCGATGTGCCGGTGCGCGCGCTGTTCGACCGGCTGGCCGCGATCGCCTGAGGGCACTGAGACCACTGAGAGCACTGAGAGCACTGAGCACTGAGACCACGCCGGACCCCCAGAAACCTCCGGACCCCCCAGAAAGAGAGCGACACGCCGATGGAAACGGAGTTGCGGACCAGCCAGGCAGCGCGCGCGTGCGAGTGCGGTGCGACGGTGTGGCTGACCGGCCTGCCCAGCTCGGGAAAGACCACGATCGCCCACGCCGTGGCCGGTCGCCTGCGGGACGAGGGCCGCCGGGTGGAGGTGCTCGACGGGGACGAGTTCCGCCTGACCCTCTCCTCGGGCCTCGGCTTCAGCCGCGCGGACCGCCACACGAACGTGCAGCGCATCGGACTGGTCGCGGAGGTGCTGGCGCGCAACGGTGTGCTGGTGCTCGTCCCGGCCATCGCCCCGTACGCGGACAGCCGGCAGGCGGTGCGGGAACGCCACGACGGCTCCCACACGCCCTACCTGGAGATCCACGTCGCCACACCCCCGAGCACCTGCGCCGAGCGCGATGTGAAGGGCCTGTACGCCCGGCAGGCCGCCGGGGAGATCACCGGACTGACCGGCGTCGACGACCCCTACGAGGCTCCCGAGGCGCCCGACCTGCGCATCCCCGCGCACGAGCAGTCGGTCGCCGAATCCGCGTCCGCGCTGCTGAGCCTGCTGGTGGAAAGGCGTCTGATATGAACTCCCACCCCGTCGACCTGGTCGCGGACCACTCCGCCGCCCTCAGCCACCTGGACGCCCTGGAGTCCGAGTCGGTGCACATCTTCCGCGAGGTGGCGGGCGAGTTCGAGCGGCCGGTGATCCTCTTCTCCGGCGGCAAGGACTCCATCGTCATGCTGCACCTGGCCCTCAAGGCCTTCGCCCCGGCGCCGGTGCCGTTCGCGCTGCTGCATGTGGACACCGGGCACAACTTCCCCGAGGTCCTCGACTACCGCGACCGGGTGGTGGCCGAACGCGGCCTGCGCCTGCACGTCGCCTCCGTGCAGGAGTACATCGACGACGGCCGGTTGCGCGAGCGCCCCGACGGCACCCGCAACCCGCTGCAGACGGTGCCGCTGCTCGACGCCATCGAGTCCCACAGGTTCGACGCGGTGTTCGGCGGTGGGCGGCGCGACGAGGAGAAGGCACGGGCCAAGGAGCGGGTGTTCTCGCTGCGCGACGAGTTCTCCCAGTGGGACCCGCGCCGCCAGCGCCCCGAACTCTGGCAGCTGTACAACGGCCGCCACGCCCCCGGGGAGCACGTCCGGGTCTTCCCGCTCTCCAACTGGACCGAGCTGGACGTCTGGCAGTACATCGCCCGCGAGAAGATCGAACTCCCCGCGATCTACTACGCCCACGAGCGGCCCGTCTTCCGGCGCAGCGGCATGTGGCTGACCGCCGGCGACTGGGGCGGTCCGCGCGAGGACGAGCCGGTCGAGGTCCGGCTGATCCGCTACCGGACCGTGGGCGACATGTCGTGCACCGGCGCGGTCGACTCCGACGCGACGAGCATCGAGGCCGTCATCGCCGAGATCGCCGCCTCCCGCCTCACCGAGCGCGGCGCCACCCGGGCCGACGACAAGCTCTCCGAGGCCGCGATGGAAGACCGCAAGCGCGAAGGGTACTTCTAGAGATGAGCCTGGAGATGAGCGCCGACATGAGCAGTCCCCGGACGAGCCCGGAGACCGGCACCACCGTCGAGGACCTCTCCGGTCCGTCGGCCACCACCCTGCTGCGGTTCGCCACCGCCGGATCCGTCGACGACGGCAAGTCCACCCTGGTCGGGCGGCTGCTGCACGACTCCAAGTCCGTGCTCGCCGACCAGATGGAGGCCGTGGAGCACGCCTCGCGCTCGCGCGGCGCCGGGGCGCCGGACCTCGCGCTGCTCACCGACGGCCTGCGCGCCGAGCGGGAGCAGGGCATCACCATCGACGTCGCCTACCGCTACTTCGCCACCTCCCGGCGCCGGTTCATCCTCGCCGACACGCCCGGCCACGTGCAGTACACCCGCAACATGGTCACCGGCGCCTCCACGGCCGAGCTGACGGTCATCCTGGTCGACGCCCGCAACGGCGTCGTCGAGCAGACCCGCCGCCACGCCGCCATCGCCGCCCTGCTGCGCGTGCCGCACGTCGTCCTCGCCGTCAACAAGATGGACCTCGTCGACTACCGGGAGTCCGTCTTCGCGGCGATCGCCGAGGAGTTCACCGCCTACGCCAGCGAGTTGGGCATCCCCGAGGTCACCGCCGTCCCGATCTCGGCGCTGGCCGGGGACAACGTCGTCGAGCCCTCCGCCCGGATGGACTGGTACGGCGGCCCGACCGTGCTGGAACACCTGGAGGCGGTGGAGGTGGGGGACCGCGCGGCCGACGGCTCCGCCCGCTTCCCGGTCCAGATGGTCATCCGGCACGAGGGGGAGCGGTACTACGCGGGCCAGTTGCTCACCGGGAGCCTGCGGGTCGGCGAGACGGTGACCGTGCAGCCGTCCGGCCGGGTCACCACCGTCACCGCGCTCGACGTCCTGGGCCGGGCGGCGGACGTGGTGTCGGCGGGCGCCTCGCTCAGCGTCCGGCTCGCCGACGAGATCGACGTCGGACGCGGCGACATGCTCACCGCCGGACCGCGGCCGCCGCGGATCGCCAAGGAGGTCGAGGCGACGGTCTGCCACGTCGCGGACACGCCGCTCACCGTCGGCCTGCGGGTGCTGCTCAAGCACACCACCCGCACGGTGAAGGCGATCGTCGAGTCCATCCCCTCGCGGCTGACGCTCGACGACCTCTCCCAGCACCCGCACCCCGGCCGGCTCGTCGCCAACGACATCGGCCGGGTCAGGGTCCGCACCGCCGAACCGCTCGCGCTCGACTCCTACGCCGACTCCCGGCGCACCGGATCGTTCCTGCTGATCGACCCGGTGGACGGCACCACCCTGGCCGCCGGCATGGCGGGCGACGCCTTCCGGGCGGCGGCGGCCGACCCGGTGGACGCCGACGGGGACGGGGACGGCTGGGACTTCTAGCGCCTGCCCGGCGGCTCGCACCCCGTGTGTGTGGGGGCGGGCCGCCGCCCCCACCCGGGCCGGTGTTCATTCCCCAGCCGTCTTTCGGCCAACTGTGCGAGAGGTCTGTTCGAAGCCGCGGCGCCGCCCCTAGATTGGACTCCGGCCCTCCGCAAGTGGCCTTCTCCGCACACCGGTTCACTGGTTCTCAGAGCGTTCGGCGCAGCCTGTTTCCCACCATCGAACCGGAAGGGCGGGGCCCGTGACGCAGGCGTTCCAGTCCCCCGGCTTCGCCGCGCTGGCGGCCGACCGCGCGGTCGAGACACGGCTCGTCGAGGAGCGCTGGCAGGCGGTCGCCTGGGACCTGCGGACGGGGCGGCGCCGGGTCGTCACCGACCGGCCGGAGGGCGTCCACCTGAGCGAGATCGAGCCGGACGGCGACGCCATCTGGTGGTTCGACGCCGACAGCGCGGGGGAGGGGCGGTGGCGGCGCGAGCCGTTCACCGGCGGCGCGGGCGGCGAGGCGCTGCACGGGGTGCCGCGCGGGCGGGCGTACGGCGTGGCCTTCGACCGGACGGGCGCGCTCGCGGCGGTGGCCGTCGGCGTCGACGGGGACTCGCACTGCTACGTCGGACCGCCCGCGGGCGAGGCCCGGCCGATCGGTTCGGCACCGGGGTACCTGAGCCTGGCCGACCTGTCGCCGGACGGCCGGCTGCTCGCCCTCGGCGGGCGGCCCGACGGGGACGACGCGGTGGTCCTGTGGCCGACGGACGCGGAGGAGAGCCCTCGGGCGGACGGTCCGCTGCGGCTCGCCGGGCACGGCCGACTGCGGCTCTGGCCGATCGAGTTCAACCCGCTCGCGGCGGCCGAGCCCGAACTGCTGCTGGTGGTCGAGGAGGACGAGCGGTACACCGTCGCGACCTGGCGGGCCGGCGCGGGGCTGCGCGGGTACCCGGGGCTGTCGTTCGACTCGCAGATCTCGGCCGGCTGGTACCGGGGGCCGCGCGAGGTGCTGATCCAGCACGAGCGGGCCGGGCGGAGCCGGCTGCTCCTCGCCGACCTCGGCCCGCCGGCGGCACCGGCCGGCGCGGATGAACTCCCTTGCCCCGTACGGGAGATCAGCACGCCCGGCGGCACGATCCACGACCTGTCCTGCGCCCCGGACGGCACCCTGCACTGCGTCTGGAGCCGGGAGTCGACACCGCCCCGCCCACTGGTCCTGCGCCCCGACGCGGAGGCGGCGGACCAGCCCGACCCGGACGGGGGAGACCTTTCCCGCAGCCGGCGCTGGACGCCCCGGCCGTACGGGCGGATCCACAGCTTCGTCAGCACCCCGGCCGGCCCGGGCCCGTGGCCGACCCTCTTCCTGGTGCACGGCGGCCCCGCCACCCACGACCGGGACTCCTACGACCCGCGGGTGAACGTCCTGGTGGACCACGGCTACGCGGTGGTGCGCACCAACTACCGCGGCTCCACCGGCTACGGCGCCCGCTGGCAGCACGAGTACGGCCACCGGGTCGGGCTGGCGCAGATCGAGGACCTGGCCGCCGTCCGCGCGGAGCTGGTCGCCGACGGCACGGCGCTCGCCGAGCGCACCGGCCTGTGCGGATTCTCCTGGGGCGGCTATCTGACCCTGCTGGCGATGGGCGCGCAGCCGCGGTTGTGGTCGCTCGGCATGGCCGCCCAGCCGATCGCCGACTACCCCGCCGCCTACCGCACCACCACCCCCGCCCTGCGCGAACTCGACCGGCAGCTCTTCGGCGGGACCCCGGACGAGGTCCCTGAGCGCTACCGCGCCGCCGACCCGCGCTCGTACGTGCACCAGGTCCGCTCGCCCGTCCTGCTGGTCGCCTCGCGGACCGACGAGCGCTGCCCGCCCGAGCAGGTGGCCCGGTACGCCGCGGACCTGCGCCGGCTGACGGTGCCGCACGAACTGCTCTGGGTGGACGGCGGCCACTACAGCCGCCGGACCGCCGACCACCGATCGGTGCTGGCCGCGATGGTCCGGTTCGCCGGGCAGGCGTGGTCGGCACCGCTCCCCCGAGCACCTCGGGGCGATCGCCCCGAGGGATCCGTCCAGCCGATGGAAGGAGGTGAACAGCCATGAAGCGACGCAGCATCCAGAACGACCCGATCAGCACCCCGGAGCGTGACCGGGGCGCCGTGGTCGTCCAGAACTTCGCGCTCGACATCACCAAGGCCGCGCCGGTCGCGCCCGCCCTCAAGGGGCAGCCGAAGCCGAAGCCGGAAGCCAAGAAGTGATGCACCGTCGCTCCGGGGCGCCCGCGGTGCCCCGGAGCGACACCCCACCGACCGCCGGCGAACGACAGAAGTGGCCATCCATGCGTATCGTCCTGCTGCACATGCCCTGGGGCGCGATCGACGTGCCCTCGCTGGCGCTCGGGATCCTGCACACCGCCGCCGCCCGCGCCGGCCATCAGGTCGACGTGCGGTACGCCAACCTGGACTTCGTGGACTGGGCGGCCGAGACCGCGGGCTTCGGCGTGGACGACTACCAGTACTTCTCCGAGAAGTCCTACTTCCAGGGCGCGGGCGACTGGGCGTTCGCCGGTGCGCTCTACGGCGACGACGGCGCCTCCGGCGGCGGTGGGGACGACACCGGGTCCACGGACTACTTCGCGTACCTGGCCGCCAACGGCGCGAGCGAGCAGGAGATCGCCCTGACCCGGGCCACCCGCGCGATCGCCCCCGCGTTCATCGCCCGACTGGTCGAGGAACTCGCCGCCGACCCGCCGGACCTGGTCGGCTTCACCACCACCTTCCAGCAGAACACGGCGAGCCTCGCCGCGGCGAAGCTGCTCAAGCAGCGGTGCCCGCAGGTGCGCACGGTGTTCGGCGGCGCCAACTGCGACGGCCCGCAGGGCGCCGCGCTGCACCGCAACTTCCCGTTCCTGGACTACGTGGTGCGCGGCGAGGGCGAGGCGGCCTTCCCGGCCCTCCTGGCGGGCCTCCCGGACGGCGGTGACCTCGAAGGCGGCGACCTCGAAGGCGGTGACCTCGAAGGCGGTGGCCTCGAAAGCGGTGACCTCGCCGCCGTCCCCGGGCTGTGCTGGCGCGACGAGTCCGGGGCGTCGACGGCCAACGCGATGACGACGCGTCCGCTCCCGCCCGCGGCGATCCTGGCGCCCCGCTACGACGGCTTCTTCGAGCGGCTCGACGCCTCCGTCGCGGCCGGCTGGGTCGATCCCAAGCTGGTCCTGGAAGGCTCCCGGGGCTGCTGGTGGGGCGAGAAGCACCACTGCACCTTCTGCGGCCTCAACGGCTCCTCGATGGAGTTCCGCTCCAAGCCGCCGGCCGACTTCCTCGCCGAGGTGCTCACGCTCGCCGAGCGCCACCAGCTGCTGGACGTCTACGTGGTCGACAACATCCTGGACATGGGCTACTTCGACACCGTCCTGAAGTCCCTGGCCGAACTCCCGGTGGACCTGCGGCTGCACTTCGAGATCAAGGCCAACCTGCGCCGCCACCAGTTCCAGCTCCTCGGCGACTCGGGCGCGGCCCAGGTGCAGCCCGGCATCGAGAACCTGAGCACCCGGGTCCTGCGGATCATGGACAAGGGCGTCACGGGCTGCCAGAACGTCCGCGCGCTGCGGGACGCGCAGAGCGCCGGGGTCTCGGTCACCTGGAACTACCTCTACGGCTTCCCCGGCGAGCAGCCCGCCGACTACGAGTCGGTGATCCGCCAACTGCCCGTGCTGCACCACCTGGACCCGCCGACCGGCGCGGGACGGATCGCGATCGAGCGGTTCAGCCCGTACTTCGACCGCCCCGAGCTGGGCTTCGCGATCACCCGGCCGGCCTTCCAGTACCGGGCGACGTACCGCCTGCCGGAGAGCGAACTGAACGACATGGCCTATGTGTTCACCGCCCCGCCGCGCGGGATCGGCGGCGAGCTGGCGGAGCGGCTGAGCGCGGCGGTGGACACCTGGCTCGCGCGCTTCCCCGACAGCCGGCTCAGCTACCGGGACGCGGGCGGGCGGATCGTGCTCGTCAACACCCGGCCCGGGTACGACTGGCGGGTGGTCGAGCTGACCGATCCGGTGGAGCTCGCCGTGTTCCGGCTGCTGGCCCAGCCCCGTTCGGCCGCCACGCTGGCCGCGAAGGTCCCCGGCGGCGCGGCGGCGGTCGAACCGGTGCTGGAGCGGTTCACCGCGCTCGGCCTGCTGTTCCACGACGGGGACGGCTACCTCCAGGTCGCCGTCGAGTCCGACAACCAGGTGCTGATGCGGATGCAGCACCGGCACGGCCCCGCCGCCGACCGTACCCGCGCCGAGGAGGAGGTGCTCGATGTCGACGCCGTCGCGATCGGCTGAGCGGACCGATGCCGACCGCTGGCAGGCGGCCGGCCCGGAGGTCGAGCTCTGGCTCGACTACGACCCCGCCGTCCGGGAGCTGCCGGGCTTCGCGCTCGGCCGCCGCACCCTGTCCGGCCCGGCGCAGACCGAGGTCACCGAGCTGCACCGCGCCGGCGTCCGCTGCCTGCGGCTGACCGAGCCGGTCCGGCTCTGCGCGGACGCGCCGGCGGCCTCCGCCCGGGCGCTGATGCTGCTGCGCGAGGCGACCGGCCAGGGGCTGGCCGTACTGTGGCAGGCGGTCTGCGCGGACGGCTGCGCGGCGCGGCGCCGCTTCCACCACCTGTACCCGCCGGAGCGGGTGACCGGCGCCCCGCCGGAGGTCGTCGCCGACTGGCGCGCCTCGTACTTCCCGAGCAAGTGCGTCTACCGGCGCGGCCCCGGCTTCGTCGAGGTGCGCGACCGGCGGTTCGGGACGTTGGAGTTGTTCACCATCGACGAGCCCGGCCATCTGGCGCAGCTGGACGCGCTCGCCGAGGGCGTCGAGGTCGACCTGCTGCCGGAGGCCGTCCACCGGGACTTCGCCGAGGCCGGCCTGATCGCCGAACAGGCCGGCCGGGCGTGGTTCCTGCCGATGCGGGTACGCCGCTGGCCGTTCCCGTCGCTGACCGTGTAGCTGCGTAGCCGTGTACCCGTGCAGCCGTGCAGCCGTGTAGCCGCGAGAGTCCGAGTCGCGTTCGAGTCGTTCGAGTCGCGTCCGAGTCGAGTCCGAGGAGAGAACCATGACCACCGCGGTCGACGACGCCGCCGCGCGGATGTCCGCCTTCATCCGCGACCCCTACCCCACGCTCGCCCGGATCCGCGAGGCCGGCGCGGTCTCCGTCGTGGAGTTCGGCGAGGGCCTGCCGGTCTACCTGGTGACCCGCTACCAGGACGTCCGGGCCGCGCTGATGGACCCGCGGTTCGGGCAGGACGTCCGGCGCAGCCAGGCGATCGCGAGCGGACGGGGATCCGGCCTGACGCTCGGCTCGGAGGTCGTCCACATGCTCAACAGCGACCCGCCGGACCACACCCGGCTGCGCCGCCTGATCCAGGGCGTCTTCACCCGCCGGCGGGTCGACATGATGCGACCGCTGGTCGAGCGCATCGCCGGCGGCCTGCTGGACGGGCTGCGCGGGCGGGAGACCGCCGACCTGGTGACGGACTTCGCCTTTCCGCTGCCGATCATGATCATCTGTGAGCTGCTGGGCTTCCCCCCGGAGGACATGCAGGACTTCCGTGCCTGGTCGACGGCGATCCTCACCCAGGGCGGCGAGCTGACCTTCGACCAGGCGACCGCCGAACTCAACGCCTACCTGCGGGAGTTGATGACGGCCCGGCGGGCGTCGCCGCGCACCGACATCCTGACCGACCTGGTGCAGGCCCGCGACGCCGGTGAACTCACCGAACAGGAGGTGTTCTCGATGGTCTTCCTGCTGCTGATCGGCGGCCACGAGACCACCGTCAACCTGCTCGGCACCGCCACCCTCGCGCTGCTCCACCACCCCGACCAGCTCGCCTGGCTGCGCGCCAACCCGGCGGCGATGCCGGTCGCGATCGACGAGTTCCTGCGCTACGAGTCCCCGGTGAGCATGGCCACACTGCGGTTCACCAACGCCGAGGTGACGGTCGACGACGTGGAGATCCCGGCGGACGAGCTGGTGCTGCTCTCGCTCGGCGCGGCCAACCGGGACCCGGCCCGCTTCACCGATCCCGACCGGCTGATCCTGGACCGGGGCGATCCGGGCCACCTGGCCTTCGGGCAGGGCCTGCACCGGTGCCTCGGCTCCTTCCTCGGCAAGCTGGAGAGCGAGGTCGCGCTGACCGGCCTGCTGGAGCGCTTCGCGCGGATCGAGCTGGCGGCGGCGGAGGAGACCCTGCCCTGGCGCAACACGATCATGCTGCGCGGCCTGGAGTCGCTGCCGGTCTCGCTCGATGGCTAGCAGCACGGGGACGGAGAACGTCGGCGGGCTGTGGCTGCGCTTCCGCCCCAGGATAGGCCTCGCCCCGCTGCGCTCGCGCGGCTACCGGCTGCTGGTGATCGGGCAGGCCACCTCCGAGTTCGGCAACGCGTTCCAGGTGGTCGCCCTGCCGCTGCTCGTCTACTCCCTCGCCGGCGGGGCCCGCCAGTTGAGCCTGGTGGTCGCCGCCTACGGCGCGGGACGGCTGGCCGCCACCCCGCTCGGCGGGGTGCTCGCCGACCGGTTCGGCGCCTGGCGGGTGATGATGGCCGCGGACGTCGGCCGGCTGCTCGCCACCGCCGGGCTGTGCGCGGTCGCCGCCGCCGGGGTGGCGGACTACTGGCTGATCGGCGGCCTCGCGCTGCTGGTCGGCCTCGGGGCGGGGGTGTTCCTGCCCGCCGCCTGGGCGATCACCCCCACCCTGCTGCCCGCCGAGGACCTGCACGCGGGCAACGCGCTGAACAGCACGGTCACCTTCGGCGCCGGCCTGCTCGGTCCAGCGGTGGCCGGCCCGCTGGTCGCCTGGCTGAACCCGGCCGCCGCCCTCGGCCTGGACGCGGCGACCTTCGCCGTCTCGGCGGCGACGCTGCTCCTGATCGGTCGCGGCAGCAGCGTCGCCCCGCCCCGCCCGATCTCCGAACGGGCCTCCGTACCAAGGAACTTCCGCGCGCTGCTGCGCGAGTCGCCGCTGCTTCGCGCGGTGCTGACGGTGACGGTGATCGCGAACCTGACGGTCGGCGGCGCCACCAGGGTCGCCCTGCCGACCCTGGCCACCCACGGCTTCGGCGCCGGCGCCGTCGGGCTTGGCCTGCTGCTGGCCGCCTTCACCGGCGGCGCGCTGGTCGGCGGCCTGTTCGCGGCCGGCCTCACCGACCTGCGCTCGCGGGGCCGCACCGCGATGCTCTCCGGCCTGGTGATGGGCGCGGCGATCGGCCTGGTGCCGTTCACCGGAATCGTCGGCGCCGTCCTGCTGCTCTGCCTGGCCGGCGGCGCCAGCACGGTGACCAACGTCCTGGTCGTCACCGGCGTGCAGAAGAGCACCCCGCCCACCCTGCTGGCCCGGGTCATGGCGGCCATCACCTTCTGCGCCCTGGGCGTCTTCCCGATCTCGGTGATCGCCGCCGGCGCGGCGGTGGACGCCTTCGGCAGCCGCGCGGTCTTCGCGACAACCGGCCTCTGCCTGCTGGCCGCCTTCGGCTACGCCCTGACCCGACGCGAGATCCGCGACCTCTGAGCGTGGTCGGTCCGTCCGCCGGTCCGCCCGCCGGTCCTCAGCAGGCGCAGGAGATACCCGAGCGGGGAGCCGTCAGGTCGTCGATCGGGCGCTGCTCGGTGCCGTTGGCCGTCTCGAAGGCGAAGCCCTCGCGCACCCAGTACTCGAAGCCGCCGAGCATCTCCTTCACCCGGTAGCCGAGGCGGGCGAAGGCGAGCGCGGCCCGGGTGGCGCCGTTGCAGCCGGGACCCCAGCAGTAGGTCACGACGGTGGCCTCGCGGTCGACCAGCTCGCCGGCCAGCTCGGGAATCCGGGCCGTGGGCAGGTGCAGGGCGCCGGGGATGTGCCCCTGGGCCCAAGCCGCGTCGCTGCGCGAGTCGACGACCACCAGACCGGGAACGCCGGCCAGCAGGTCGGCCCGAACGTCCGAGACGTCGGCCTCGAAGCTGAGACGGGAGAGGAAGTGCGCCGCGGCGACGGTCGGCTCGGCGGGCGGGACGGAGAGGACGGCGCTGGTCATCGGGTGCTCCTGGGTTACTGGGCGATCCGGGCTGATGCGCCAATCCTGGCCCGCGGCCCGACCCGCCCACGAGTGTCGTGATCGCCTCCGTTCGCCAAGATCCCGCCACCCACCCTTCTGACTCCCCCTGGCGCTTCAGCCCGCCACCACTAACATGAGTACCCCTCACATTCATGTCAGGAGGCTGTCATGCCGGACCGCTTCGACCTACCGGCGGGGTTCCGCTGGGGCGTCTCCACCGCCGCCTACCAGATCGAGGGCGCGGTGACCGAGGACGGCCGAGGCCCCTCGATCTGGGACACCTTCACCGCCCGCCCCGGCACCGTCCGCGACGGCCACACCGGCGCGGTGGCCTGCGACCACTACCACCGGTACCCCGAGGACATCGAGCTGATGCGCGGCCTCGGGCTGGACGGCTACCGCTTCTCCATCGCCTGGCCCCGCATCCAGCCCACCGGCACCGGCCCCGCCAACCCCGCCGGGCTCGCCTTCTACGACCGCCTCGTCGACGCTCTCCTCGACGCCGGCATCACCCCGCTCCCCACCCTCTTCCACTGGGACCTCCCACAGGCCCTGGAAGACACCGGCGGCTGGCTGAACCGCGACACCGCCCACCGCTTCGCCGACTACACCACCCTCGTCGCCGACCGCCTCGGCGACCGCGTCCCCGCCTGGATCACCCTCAACGAGCCCTTCGTGCACATGGCCTACGGCTACGCCTTCGGCATCCACGCCCCCGGCCGGGCCCTGATGCTCGACGCCCTCCCCACCGCCCACCACCAACTCCTCGCCCACGGCCTCGCCGCCGCCCTCCTCGCCGAACGCGGCCTCGACGTCCTCATCGCCAACAACCTCACCCCCGTCCGCCCGGCCTCCCCCTCACCCGCCGACCTCGCCGCCACCACCGCCTACGACGCCCTCCACAACCGCCTGTTCACCGACCCCCTCCTCCTCGGCCACTACCCCGACCTCTCCGCCTACGGCATCACCGACGACCTCGCCGGCACCGTCCACCCCGGCGACCTCGACCTCATCGCCGCCACCCCCCTCACCGGCCTCGGCGTCAACTACTACAACCCCACCCACATCGCCGCCCCCACCGACCCGGGCCTCCCCTTCACCCTCGTCGACATCCCCGACGCCCCCCGCACCGCCTTCGACTGGCCCATCGTCCCCGAAGGCCTCCCCGAACTCCTCCACACCCTCCACACCCGCTACGGCCCCGCCCTCCCCCCGATCACCATCACCGAAAACGGCTGCTCCACCACCGACCCCCTCGACGACCAATCCCGCATCACCTACCTCTCCACCCACCTCGACGCCCTCGCCACCGCCACCACCCAAGGCATCGACATCCGCGGCTACTACACCTGGTCCCTCCTCGACAACTTCGAATGGGCCGAGGGCTACCACCAACCCTTCGGCCTCGTCCACGTCGACTTCGAGACCCAGAAGCGCACCCCGAAGGCCTCCTACACCTGGTACCGCGACCTGATCGCCGTTCACCGGGCGCGGTGGTCGAAGGAGGGGTCGGTCACTTTCCCGTGAGGTCACCGAGTCGGGTCGGAGCAGTAGCTCGAGGTCGAGCGCCGTGAGGTTCGTCAGCGGTGGTCGTCGGTTCCGTGGCGGCGGACCGCGGGCGTCGTGGGGCATCCGCGGTCCGCTGCTGCCACTACCGGGCCGCCGCCAGGGAGCGGGGTGCCTCGGGGGCGGGCTTTCGGCTGGTAGTACTTCGTGTGTCCTTCGACGTGGAGGTGGGGCAGACGGCGGTCCAGCCAGCCGGGCAGCCACCAGTTGCCGTGGCCGAGCAGGTGCATCACCGCCGGTACCAGCAGCAGTCGGACCAGCGTGGCATCGATCAGGATGGCCGACCCATACCCACGCCGTGTTGGACGCCGCGGCGACGTCGGACGGCGCCCATACGACATGTCGCTGACACTGGCCGGGTTCCCCTGGATCTGCGGTCACGCCGCAACCGATTGCCAGGAAGTGAGTTTTCGTCGGTGGCCCGTGGTGGTATGGACACCCAGTGCGGTTGATCACGGAGCGCGTTGGGGGTGGGAATGGAAGACCTGTCACAGAAACAGGACCGGCGGGTGAGCGCGGTGACCGTCTCGCAGTACGCCGTCCCGGTCGCGCTCGTCCAGCAGGACCGCCCGATCGTTGTGCCGCAGGCCCTGGCCGCCGTCCTCGCCCTCGTGGCCGGATGGGCCCGACTCGCCCCCTGGCTCCTGGCACTGGTCCTGACGCTTCTGCTGCTGGTGATCTGGGTCTTCGCATTCGTCGACGGCTACGCGAAGGCTCTCTGATCAACGAGCGGCCGGTCGGCTCACACCGATCGGCCTCGGCTTCCTGATCCTCGCCAACTCCGTGCGGGACATCGACTGGTCGGACTGCACCACGCGATCCCGGCCTTCCTGACCATCGCGATGATGCCGTTCACCTACTCCATCACCAACGGCATCGGCTTCGGCTTCATCACCTTCTGCGTCCTGCGCCTCGCCGCCGGGCGAGGCCGCGAGGTCCCCTCCCGATGTACGCCGTCTTCGCCGTCTACTACCTGATGCCGGCCCTCGGCCTGCTCTGATCCCTGCCGTGCCGTCGACGGCCCCGCACCTCCCGGGTGCGGGGCCGTCGGCGTCGGTGCGCAGGGCGCGGGATCAGTCCTCGTCGGAGAAGACGTGCGTCTCGCGGGTGAAGGGGCGGGGGACGACGGCCAGGCGGTCGGGCGGCCAGAGGTCGTCCCGCTCGTTGAGGCTGAGCCGGCCGCCGCGCCGCAGGAGCCAGACGACCTCGTAGTGGTACTGGAGCACCGCGTCGCCCGGGACCCGGTCCAGGAGGCCCGCGACCACCCGGACGACGTCGTCCTCCTGCCCCGACAGGTCGGTGGTCTTGTCCAGCCGGAAGGCCACCGAGACGGTCGGGGTGATATGGAGGTCGGTGACCAGCGGGTTCCACGGCCTGGGGTTGGGGGCGAAGACCCGGATCCAGGTGCCGTACCTGGTGACGACGCCGTCGGTGAGCAGGTCGGCCGCCGCCGTGGTCGAATCGAACAGCCTGGCGCCCCGCGCGACGTCGTCCAGCACGTCGGCCACCTCGGCGACCGACAGCGGCGTGGCCAGGTTGAAGCTGTGGGAGATTGACATGGCTGGGATCCGTTCGGATGCGCTAGGGGTAGATGTGCAGGATATTGCCCTGCCGGTCGATCACCACGGCCTCCTGGAGCCCTTCGATCGGCCAGTCGTGGAGCTGGGCCTTGAGGGCCGAGACCTCCACCGGGGAATCCGCGAGGTTGACGACGATCCGGCTGGTCTGGCCTTCCAGGACCTTCTCCTCGATCCTCGAACCGACGTTCCGGGCGCTCCGGCTGCTGGGTGAGACGCAGTCGAAGATCTCGCCCTCGATCCGGTAGTCGGGATTCTTCGGACCGGGGACCGACGGGTTCTGCTCGACGTGGTAGCCCTGTTTCGCCAGGATCTCCGCCGACTCGTTCTCGCGCTGGAGCGCGAGCCGGTTCTCGGCGGCGTCCTCCGGGTTGATCCGGGTGGTGGACCCCTGCGGCGTGGCGTTGGGGTCGGGGGCCCTGGACGGCTGGGTGCGGACCTCGCCCGCGCCGCCGCCCCCGCCCCCGCCGTTCCCCTCCATGTGGACCCGGTTGGGGCCCGCCGCGTCCTCGATGATCTGGCCCGCGCCGATGCCGGCCATGCCCAGGCCGGTGGCGATCACCCCGGCGGAGACCACGTTCACAGGCACGCCGATCACCGCGCCCGCGCCGGTGAGATCGAGGCCGACGCCCAGCACCTCACCGCCGGCGCCCAGGGCGGCCAGGCCGAGGCCGCCCGCGACCTCCAGCACCGCGCCCGGGTCGTGGATCATCGCGTTGCCCACCGAGGCCAGGTCCTCGACGGCGGTCTTGCCGAGGTCCAGGGCGAAGTCGCCGGCGTCGGAGAAGAAGTCGCCCACCTTGTCCAGCCAGCCGGGCTCCTCGGGAGCCTTGTCGCGGGCCTTGGCGATCGTGCGCGCCGCGGTGTCGCCCGCGCTCTTGAGCTGCTCCTGCGCGGTTTTGAGGGTCTGGCTCGCGGCCGCCCGGGCGCCCTCGCCGGGATCGGTGAAAGGCAGTTCGTGCCCGGCGTTGCGCTCCGCGTCCTGGTGCTCGGACTTGGCGTTGCTCGTGGCGCTCTGGCCCTCGTTCCACTGCCGGATCGCGTCGGCGGCCCGTTCCTGGGCCCAGGCCAGCGTCCACCGGTAGCCGGCCAGCGCCGTGGAGGCGTCGTGGAAGCAGTCGCCGGCCACCAGCCACTTCTTGGGCTCGCCGTGGAAGGCGTGCCGGAACGCGTCGCCGGCCTTGCCGGACCAGCCCTCGACGGTGTCGATGCGCTTGAGGCCCTCGCCGGTCGAGTGCAGGGTGTCGCCGTAGCTCTTGAGCCAGGCGACGGTCGAGGCTATCGTTTCGGGGTTCCCCGGGACGAGTTCCCTGGGGTCGCCGGTCTGCCCGAGGCTCTTGGCCACTACTTCACCCCGGGGTCCTCGCCGCCCGGACGGGTCACCGTGCCGCCCGGCTGGCCGAAGAGGGTTCCGTCGACCTCGCGGTAGGCCTTGACGCTCGCGGTCAGGCGCTGCGAGACCTGGGCGGCGTCCTTGACCAGGTGTTCGACGCCGATCTCCCAGCGGGTGCAGAACTTCTCCAGGACGTCAGCCAGGTGTCCGTGCCCGATCTCGTCCTTCCTGGGATCGAGGTCCTTCACCTTTCTGAACTGGAGCTTCGCCATCGTGCCGGTGATTCCGGAGGCGGCCTTTTCCAAGGCCGCCAGGTCCACCGTGAATCCCTCCGCCACAGGACCTCCCCCCTTACAGCCCCTCGCCGGGTGTGAATCGACCGTCAGGACGTGCCCGCCGAAGCTAGCACGGCGGGTTTGCCCGTTGCATCGAAACGGCGCAGGAGGCGCCCGCGGACCGATCCCGGCGGGATCTCCCGGCTTCGAACGGGGAGGGCGGGGCCGGTGTTCCGGGAGTGAAGTCCCGGCGGGGCCGGAAAAGGGGAGGCGCCGGGAATCCGGGGCCGGCCGGAGCGGTTCCGGCCGGCCGTCGGTCGGGCGTCCGGGTATTCGACCGGGCGCGTCATTGGACGCAGAACTCGTTGCCCTCCGGGTCTCCCAACACACAGAACTCTACGTTCTGGAGTGTGAGAGATGGCGGGAACGTCCGTCCTGGTCAGGGGCTCGGAAGCGGTCACCGGGGAACTTGGACTCCCCGCGTGGGGCACGGAAGACACCCACAACCCACTGTCCGGAACGGTCTTCACCGACACTCTTCGGGGCGTCCGGTGCGTCCGGCTCTCCGTCCTAACTGACGAGACGACCAGCCCCGAGCGCCAGCGCGAGGCATGCGATCACGTAGCCGGCGAACTGCGGATCACCTTCGGTGAGGGTGCCGAGCTGCGCGAAGCGGTGGACCTTGACGTCAGCGCGTCCAAGACGTCCCCGTGGGAGCGCCCCGAGTTGCTCCGCTGGCTCCACAACCCGGCTGCCTACGACGCGCTCGTATTCTGGCGCTTCGACCGTGCCATCCGGTCCATGGCCCACATGTACGCGCTCGCCAACTGGGCCCGCGAGCACCGCAAGGTACTCGTCTTCGCCGAGGGCTTGGGCGGGGGTCGGCAGGTCTTCGACTTCCGCAACCCCATGGACCCCATGGCGGAACTGCAACTGTTCATGCTGGCGTTCGCTGCACAGTTCGAGGCGCAGTCGATCAGTGACCGCGTCAGTGGCGCGCAGGCCGCCATGCGCAGGATGCCGCTCCGCTGGCGCGGCTCCCGCCCGCCGTACGGCTACACGCCCGCCCCGATGCCCGAGGAGTTCGGCGGGGTCGGCTTCACCCTGATGCCCGACCCGGACGCCGTGCGTGTCATTGAGCGCATCATCCGCGAGTTGCTGGAGGGCGCTACGGTGTCCGCCGTTGCGGCGGGTCTCAATGCCGATGACGTGCTCAGCCCGCGTGACTACTGGGCCGACAATATGGGACGCAAGCGGGGCGGTAAGACCGGCGGCGCCAAAGGACAGCACGTCGTTCGGAAGACTTTCAAGTGGACCCCGGCAGTCATTACCCGGATGCTCCGCAGCGAGGTCCTGATCGGGTGGAAGCTGCACAACGGCAAGCCTGTCCGGGACGACCAGGGCAACCCGGTCATGTGCACCCCGGACCCGATCCTCACCCGCGAGGAGTTCGACCGGATCGGCGCCGTTCTGGACGAGCGCAGCATCGAGAACGGCGAGCGGTCCGACACGGAAGCGCTGTTGCTGCGAGTGATCCACTGCGATTCGTGCGGCGGGCGCATGTACCTGAACCGGCAGGAGAGCAAGAAGAACCAGGCACCCGTCTACAAGTGCAACCACCATGCCCGGGGCGACAAGTGCGAGGCACCATCGAACGTCCGGGGAGACTGGGCGGACGACCACGTAGAGGCCGAGTTCCTGCGGCTGGTCGGCCCCATCCGGACGAAGACGGTTGTAGAGGTGCCCGGGTACGACCCCGCGCCCGAGCTGAACGCCACCGTGGCCGAGTTCGCCGAGCACCAGAAGCAGCAGGGGCGCCAGAGGAGCCGACACGCTGCGGCCGAGTGGCAGAAGCGCGCCGACGCGCTCGACAACCGGATGGCCGAGCTGGAGTCCCGGGAGAAGACCGAACCCACCCGGGTCGTCACCGAGACCGGGCGGACCTACGCGGATGACTGGGCAGCAGCGGACCTCGCGGGCCGGCGACGGATGCTCATTGAGGCTGGGGTCCGGCTCGACGTGAAGCGGGGCACCCGGGGCGGGTGGCGGACGCTCGACGTGCGGCGGGTCACCTTCACCATCGCGGGCGAGCTGGACCCCGCTGTTGAGGAGTTGGCCGGTCTGCGCACCGAGCCGAGCGCCACCCCAGAGACCGACCCCGCCGAGGGCGCCCGGGTCCGCCTCGCCGAGCCCGTCGGGGCCGCAGCGTAGGGCATCAGCGTGAGGAGGTGGTGACGGGTGACGCTGGAGACGGTAAATCCAGTTTTCTTTAGACACTCGGTGTCTAAGAGAAACCAGATTTTGCCTCACCAGCGTCACCCCGTCACCACCGCGGGAATTCGTCCCCCTCCTCTACTCCCGGGAGAGGGGAACGGACGACCGCACAGCACCGCTCAGCGAGCTACGGGGCATCGTCCCCCTCCTCGACTGGCGACCCAGAGAGACAAGGGTCTCTGCCATCAACAGATAGAGGAGCACCAGTGAGCCGATACCAATACACCTACGAGGACCGCGAGACCAAGAAGCTGCGCCTCCGCGCCGATGCGTTCCAGTACAGCGCTGCCATGGAGCAGCTTGCCGAGATGAAGCGCAACCGCCCCGAGCAGTACGACCAGATGGGCGCCGTCGCTCACCTGTCGCTCGGTCACTACGAGGCCGCGAAGACTGCCGCGAAGCAGCTCGGCCGCAACGTTTCCGCCCCTACCGGTCGTGAGGTCTGAGAATGAGCACCGACGTTTCCAAGGCCGCTGACAAGCTCGCCAAGCTGCGCGCACAGGCCGACCGGCTCGCAGGTCCGGTAGCGGACGCCGAGGCCGCCCTGGTGGCCGCCCAGGAGGCTGAGCAGGCCCGTCGTGCCGAGCGGGCCGTCGAGTACGACCGCACGTTCCTCAAGACGTGGACGGCGCAGGCCGCCGAAAGGTCCGACCGGGGCAATGAGCTGCACGCGGAGTTCCTTGAACTCCTGTCAGCCGAGCCGTGGTTTCAGGCATGCGTCGCGCACCGAGCGGAGCGGTACAAGCGGGAGAAGATCCTGACCGCCGCGCAGAGCGCTCAGGCCGCACTCGGCGACGCGCTCACCATCCCCGAACAGCGCTGGTACGACCTGCGCATCATCGAGGACATCACCACCGCCGTGGACAACGCGGCTACTGCCCTCGGCGCGGCCTACGCGAAAGAGTTGGAGGCCACGCGGAACGCCTTCATCGAGGCGACGGACTGACATGGCCGTTGACGCGCTCGACCCCGGGCCAGACGGAACCTATCCGTACTTCCCCCGGGACGCGCAGGGGCGGCCAGTGTGGTCGGACTCCCCAACTGGCCTGCCAGTGCTCAACGGTGGCTCACCGATGCCGCGCGGAGTCCAGCCCATGCGCGACCCGAGGAACCCCAGCCGGCTGCTGGCCGTGGACGTGACGCCTAGGCACTCGAACGGCGAACCGATCAACCCACCGGTCATTCCTCCGGCGCGGGAATGACCAAGCGAGCTCCGCAGCGTGCAGGCTGTACGACGGGACGCTCCCCGCCGAACTGGTCGACGTAGACCACCGGACCCCGCTCGCCTTCGGCGGCGAGGACACCGACGACAACGTGTGGCCGCTGTGCCGCGAGTGCCACCGAGGGAAGACCGCACGGGACTTCGGGCTGTTCGTCGTCGGACCCTAACGTTCGGGCTGGTCGTCCATGTCGTCCCTTGGGCGGCTCAGCACCATCGACAACGCACCTACCGCCAGCAGGCTTACGAAGCTGCCCGACAGTGCCCAGACAACCGCCAATTGGACGCGCTCCGACACGTTCTCCATCCGCAAGTGCGCCTTGCCCGAGGAGAGTTCGAAGTTGCTGTTCGGCATCGGCTCTGGGCCGTCGGCATTCGGGATTTCAGGCATACGAGTAGGACAGCGCATCACGCGGGAAGGCGTCAACTTCGCAGGTACCAGCCACTATGGAGGCACCCTGTGCCACGTAAGCCACGCCCACCGTGCTCAGTCCCCGGGTGCCCCGAGCTGACCACGGGCGGACGCTGCCCGCGCCACCAGGCCGAGGCGGACGCGCAGCGAGGCACACCGGGCGGAAGCGCGTACGGCCCTCGCTGGCCTCGCATCCGTCGGGCCTACCTCTACGCCCATCCGCGGTGCGTGCTCTGTGCTCGCCTCGCCGTGGTCGCCGACCACTTCCCGGAGTCGCGTCGGTCGCTGATCGCCCGAGGTGTCGCCGATCCGGACGCGTGGTCGCGTCCCTCCGCTGTGTACGCAGTGTCACAGCCGCGAGACGGCCGTTCACCAGCCCGGAGGATGGGCGAGCGAGCGCGTTAAGCCTGCCCGAGGCCCTGATCTGCGGTGACACCCCAGGGGGTGACTCCCTCCCGGTGCCAGAAGGCGCGGCAGGGAGGGAAAAGACTCTCGCCGCAACTGGACCCGTTTACGCGGAGAGTCACAGATCAAGAGAGGGGGAATCAAGGCCGATCCGACCAGGCGCCAGCCGCCGCTACAGGTCATCACGTAAGGCAACCCCGGCCAATCGTCCCAAATCACAAAGGCCCCGCCCTGTTCCCTTAAGTGGGACAGGGCGGGCCTTTTTCGCGTCATCAGTCGATCGACGGTGCTATCTGTAGGCGCATTCCCTCATAGACTTCTCTGAGATCCCGCGCATCGGAAATCTTTCGCACCTCTACTGCTTTGACCACTTCGAGAGCGCGCCAATGGTTAGACGGCGCGACTCGACCAGATAGCATGGCGCGCTGCGCCGAATCACATGCTTCGTCCAATCGATTAGTGGCCACCAACGAGAGTGCCAGGTCGATATTGGCAGACGCCACCCGGCGAGGCCATTTGCTCACGTCCTCCGAGGGTGAGAGCCGTGAAATGACTTCTCTCGCGTATGCTTCGGCCGCCGGATCGCCGAGCCATGCAAGCGTGGTCGCCGCGTAGGCGAGCGACTTGGCCGGATCATATTGGAAATGATGTTCTGGCCGATTCGGAGTGCCCATCGCAGCGGAAAGTTCTTGCACTCGATCTATTGCGGCGTAGGTCTCAGCAGAATAGCCCAGGCGGGCAAACGCTCGCCCCTGCTGCGCCAGAGACTGGATCTCGACCGAGCTTCCGGAAGGTGCCAACTGATGGGAGGTCGCACTGAGTTCCACCGCCCTGGTGTAGTCGCCATCAGTGAGAACCCGCCAGGCGTCAGTTTCAAAGCACCAAGCCTGAATTTCTGAATTATCGGCATGTTGCGCAAGAGTCATCGCCGTTCGCAGTCTCGCCGTCGCTGCGTCTTGCTGATTTAGGTCAATGTGCAACGTGGCGCCGAGGAGAGAGAACCAGCCGCCTATCACGAGTAGCTGCCGATGTTCGGCGAGAGTCTTTTTTGCATCCATGAGCCTGGCTACATAGAGCCCATATTTCCGCACCTGCCCCAAGAGTTCCTGGGGGGCTACGGTCGGATATCTGGTCGCCAGATCATGAAAAGTCAGCTCAAGCCGTTCAAGCGTTTCCTTGCCTACGTCGCTGGCAGAGACTCTACGTGCAAGCTCCAAAGCTTCGATCTCATCGTCATATTCCAGCGTAACGACGGCGACATTTTCGGCTCGTGAGGGCTTCGAGGCCGCAGGGGCTCGCAGGAGAGAGCCGAGCTCAATCAGCGTCACTCGCAACACCTTGGCCAGGGCCGGGCGCTGCCAGTCCTGGGGGTCTACCTTTCCGCTCTCCCATCGCGCCACGGTTGAGCGATCCACACCAAGATCCTGGGCCAAGGACTCCTGAGTGAATCCAAGGGCCTTTCGCCTTTCGACAAGGGCCCTGCGCCGCTCTGCCATGCCGCCTCCCGGTCTCCGACTACCCGTTCTAGCAGGTCAGGGCACTCGATGCGGAGACTCTGAGACATGGATGCCACACAGATGCGTCACCGCTGCTCTGTCCTGGCGTGAACGGCAGCCCTCTACTGGTGAATCACACAGTCCGGCGCTCAGCTGATCGGAGGGACGGCAGTGAAACACCCAAGCATCGTGACTGGCGCCCTGGCCGTGGCGGTCGCTCTCGGGCCCGCCGCTCTGGTGGTGACCCTCGCCAATCTTGATCCGCAGACCGCCCGCCGCTGGGTCTGGTGGTTCCTCGCCCTGGCAGTCGCCATGCTCGGCATCGTCTACGGCGGGGACTGGGAAACCTGGTGGCGCCGAAGACGTGCCACCCCCCGGCGGTCCCGGCTGCGGATCACTGTCCGCCACGTTCGTCCCGGAGATCCGCCGTGACCTTCGCCGCCGAGGTGCTGCCTATGCTGGCCGAGATCGGCGCGGGACAGTTGCCGGAACCGCCCGAGGCCGATGACGGTAACCCATGGGCGGCCGGGGACTGCTGGCTCTACTGCGGGCGCACCTCGGTCCGCGTGCTCTGGCTCGGGCCGGTGACCGCAGCCGGCGGAGTCACGGCCGGGCTGCTCGCCTGCGCCGACTGCATCTCGACACTGCACGGCAAGGCAGTTGCCGCGATGACCAAACGGGACAACCGGCCGACCGAGCCCGCCCACCGCGCTCGGCACGCCCGGCCCCGGTCGAGCTGGACCACTCGGCTCCGTTCCTAGCTGCACAGCCCAGCCTGCTGACCGTGCCCCATTTCACGTGGCCGGAGCACGCTGCCGGGGCGCACCACACGCCCCTACGAATCGGAAGGATCACCGCAATGACCGACACGCTCACTCCCATGCGGGAGCCGTTCGACCTGGACCAGGCGTTCGACGCGCTGCGTGCCCTCGGGCGCTCGCTCGACAACCAGGTGACCGGGCAGACCGGCGCGACCACGGCCGAGCTGGACGCCACGCTCGACCGGATGCGGGCGGTGCACGACCGCGTCATGCGCTACCACGGCGTTGACACGGCGGCCGTCCGAGCGCGCTTCGCCCATACGAACACGCACCAGACCGACATCCACCAGGCGGCCTGACTACCTGTCCGCCTCCCTGTACTCCCGGCGGCGCCTGAGCTACGCCGGGCTGCACAACCCCCGCTCCGGTGACGGGAAATGGACGGCCCGGACGACCGGGGCGGGGCCCAATTGGTGCTCAACGACCAAGAATGGAGAGACAGTTGACAACAGTCGTACATCCCCGTGAGGCGTTCCCGCTCACGGCGTCCGGCGGCAGGCTCCCGCACAGCGCCGAGCAGCCGAGCGACGCCGGTACGCGGCCGTGGGCCCTGCGGTTCGCGCGGGTCCCCGACTCCACCGGGGCCGTCACCATCCCGCAGTCGTTCTACGACCCCGAGCAGCAGGTGAACGTCTCCAACGACGGTGGCCTGTTGACCTGCATGGCCAACACCCACACCCCGACGATCCCGGACGGGTCGATCACCAACCCGCCGCCGCTGGACGAGGGGCCGAAGGACTGATGAGCGCGCCCATCCTGGTTGTTGCTGCTGGCGACGACTGGCCGACTGACCGAGTCGTAGCCGAGCTGACCGGACGGGGAGCGGAGGTGTTCCGCATGGACACCGCCGACTTCCCGCAGACGCTCGCCATGGCGGCCCGGATCGACCAGGCGCAGGGATGGGCGGGCGAACTCCTCACCGAGTGGCGAGCGGTGGAGCTGTCCCGGGTCGGCGCGGTCTACTTCCGCGCCCCCGGGGCGTTCCGGCTGCCCGACGGCATGTCCGGACCCGAGCAGCGGTTTGCCTCTGCCCAGGCCCGTGCCGGACTCGGTGGCGTTCTCTCGGCCCTCACCTGTCGGTGGGTCAACCACCCCACCGCCATGGCGCGCGCCGAGTACAAGCCCGTCCAGCTCGCAGCCGCTCGAAACGCTGGCCTGTCCATTCCGCCAACACTGATCACCAACCGCCCGGACGCCGTCCGCGACTTCGCCGAGCAGATGCCCGGCGGCCTGATCTGCAAGCCAATCGCGTCCCCGGTGTTCATCGAGGACGGGCGGCTCAAAACCGTGTACACCGAGCGCCCGACCGCCAAAGACCTTGAAGACCTGCGCGGCATCGAGACCACCGCGCACCTGTTCCAAGCATGGGTCGAGAAGTCCCATGAGGTGCGGCTGACCATCGTCGGAAAGCGACTGCTGGCCGCTGCCGTCCACGCAGGCAGCGATGCCGCGCACGTTGACTGGCGCAGCGACTACGGCTCGCTCACCTACACGGTCACCGAAGTGCCCGGCCCTGTGGCCGACAGCGTGCACCGCATGATGAAGACGCTGGGACTGCGCTACGGTGCCGCTGACTTCGTGGTCACCCCTGCCGGGGAGTGGGTTTTCCTGGAGGTGAACCCGTGCGGACAGTGGGACTGGATACAGGGCGCGACGGGACTTCCGATCACTCAAGCCCTGGCCGACGACCTTGAAGGAGTGGAGCCGTGATGGACTGGCAGCAGCCGGCCACCGAACTCGCGCGCACTGTCGCGCACCCCGCCTCGGGCTGGTACCGACATGTGGCCATGGTGCCCCGGCACCTGTTCGTCCCGAACTGGTTCACCCCCGGTCCCGACGGCTGGACCGTAGCCGAGGGGCCGCCCAACCCTGAGCAGTGGTTCGCCAACGCCTACGCCGATCAGACGCTGGTGACCCGCGTCGGGTCGCTGCACGCCGATCACGTCAAGGCCGGAGCGACGACGACCGGGCGGCCGACATCATCGTCCACTCACCCGTCGCTCGTCGTGCAGATGCTGCGACACGGGCAACTGACCACCGGCGCACGGGTGCTGGACGTGGCCACCGGCTCCGGGTACTCCGCCGCACTCGCAGCCCACCGGTACGGCGACCAGAACGTCACCAGCATCGACGTGGACGGCTACCTGTGCGATGCGGCCCGCGATCGTCTCGAATCGATCGGGCTACGCCCGCAGGTGATCGCTGGCGACGCCACCGCGGACCTTCCCGGCGAGTTCGACAGGATCGTGTCCATGGTGTCAGTGCGGCGCATCCCCGCATCGTGGCTCGCCGCTCTGCGGCCGGGCGGACGGCTGGTGACCACCATCGCGGACACCGGACTGATCGTCACCGCCGACAAGCAGCCGGACGGCTCGGCGCTGGGCCGGGTGGAGTGGGACCGCGCTGCGTTCATGACCACCCGGACGGGGGATGACTATCCGAGCCTGCTGGACGACCTGTTCACCAAGGTTCGAGAACAGGACGGCGACAAGATCACCGAATCGCCGTTCCCCACGATCAACGTCATGGCCGCGTGGGAACTGTGGTCACTGCTGACAGTCACCGTGCCCGGAGTCGAACACCGGATCAGCCAAGCCGGCGACGGCGCACTGACAGCATGGATGCTGCACCCAGACGGGTCGTGGGCGCGGGCGACCTCCCCGGCAGGCGCCGACACCGCGACCGTTCACCAGTCCGGAGCGAAACGGCTGTGGGACGAACTCGACCGGTTCCGCCGCTGGTGGCTCCGAGACGGCTCGCTGCCCATCTACGGCGCCCGAGCCGAGATCACGGCGGACGGCAGCACCACGTTCAGCCGGAGCGGCTGGAGTGCGACGCTCTGAACGCTACTTTCGCGCAACGCCGGCGGGCGGCACACTGGGGCACGTCGTCGCAGGAAGGGGACCGGAATGGCTGACGAACCGCTCGACGAATGGGCGGCCCGCCGCGCGGCCGGGAAGCGAGTACCTGGCACCCGACGGGCTGTCCCGCTCACCGACGGCCCGCAGCACGGTGCGCACGTCAACCCCGAGGCCCCAAGGGCCCTGGCGGAGTGGGACGGCACTCAATGGAGTGCCGCAGGGGTCGCCCCGGACTACCCGTCGGCTCAGCGCGCCCTGACTCCACCCCGACCCGAAACAGTGGCACTCCCGCCTACGGGCAAGCTGCCCCCGGCGCCCGAGCAGCCGTTCCGGCCCACCGTGCGCTTCTACCGGCCGGAGGCCTGACACGGGGTAGGTCTCCGATGGACGACTCCCCACCACCGCGCCACCCACGCTACGTGGGTGGCTCCAGACAGCAAAACGCCCCGTTCGACCGAGTGCCGGGCGGGGCCCTGTCGTTGGCACTGACCTGCGGCTAAGCTGCGCAGAACTGGTAATCGCGTGTGTTGGGGTCCCGCATGACGGTCCAGGAGCCGCCCCTCGCCCGCCGCTACCTCGCCGACCGCTCCCTGCCCACCTCCCAAGTCGCCTACCTCCTCGCCTACGACGACACCAACTCCTTCTACCGCGCCTTCCGCCGCTGGACCGGAACCACCCCCGAAGCCGCCAGCACTGGCAGCCAACCCGCCCCTGCATGACCGGTGCACCGTCACGGCGGCCAAGTTCCGTCCCGATCGGATATCGGTCCCGCCCCGTGGCTACTGGTGACAGAACTGCTGCAGCACTGATCGAAGGTGACCGCTACCGCGCGCAAACGGTGTCAACTGTCATGCGTCACCCAGCAGCTTCACAAAGGGCTGGTCAGCGCCCTGGTGACAGGTGTCGTGTTCGGCACAGCGATCTGGGCCCAGGCATGGGCGTCTTACAGCTCAGCATCCAAGGCGCGGAGGATGACCCCGCTGCTCATCCGTTCAGCGCGGATGCGCCGCGTCGCAACTAGTTCGGCCGCCGTGAGCCCCTCTCCGAGGCGATCACGTTCGGCACGCGGCTTGGTGTGAGCCGTCCGGGGCAGGCTGGCGGGCTGGACTCGCGGGCCCGTAGCCCACCGCGGCTGATTACCGCGAAGTGCCAGGGCGGCGG
>NZ_JBHSOF010000048.1:0-7648 GCF_042656005.1 Kitasatospora misakiensis
CAGGTTGGTCAGGCGGCCGCGGACCTCCTCGGGCGCGCGGGACACCTGCGGACCGGTCAGCGGGGCCGACTCGGCGGTCCCGGAGACCAGGTTGGCCTGCGGGGTGCGCCGGGGGAGACCCGACATGGTGACGCCGTTGGTCGAGGGCTCGCGGACCTGCTCGGCCCGGCGCCAGCGCTCGTCGTTGGCGGACGGGCGCCACGGGGCCTCGCCGGGCTGCGGCTGCTGGCCCGGCTGGGCCTGCTGGGCCGGGCCCTGCGGCTGCTGACCCTGAGGCTGCTGGCCCTGCGGCTGAGCGGGGCCCTGCTGCGGCTGCCGCTGCGGACGTGCCTGGGCGCCCTGCGGACGCGGCTCGTCCTGGAAGCCCGGGGCCGTGGTGCCGGGACGGCGCGGCTGGTACGCCCGCGGCCGCTCCTGCCCGGGGTGACCGTCCTCGCGGTACCAGCCCTGCCCGGCCGGCGCCCCGCCGTCGGACGGCCCGGTGGGCAGCGCCATCGGCTCCTGCCGTACGGGCGGCTGCTGGACCTGCTGGGGGGCCTGCGGCTGCTGCGGCTGGACGGGGCGCTCCGGACGGCCCGGGTTCGGCACGTTCGGCAGCACCGGCTCGACCAGGCCGAGACCCAGCGGGTCGCGCGGGTCGATGTCACTGGCCTCGAAGCGCGGGCGGGCGAACTGCTGGGTGCTCTCCGTCGAGGAGGGCTCGGCCGCCGGCAGCGGCTGGGGCTGTTGGCCCGGCTGCGGCCGGCGGTTGCCCGGGCCCGGCTGCTGCGGACGGCCGCCGTGGCCCTGCTGCGGGCCCTGGGGACCCTGCGGCGAACGGCCCTGCGGGCCGGGACCGCCCTGGCCGGGCCGCTGGCGCTGCGGCAGCCCGTCCTGCGGACGCTCACCCGGGCGGGCACCCTGCGGCCCGCCGGGACGGCCCGCCTGGTCGGCCCAGCCGTGCTGCGGCTGCTCGCCGCCGCGGGCGGCGGGGACGCCGTTGCCCTGCGGACGCTCCTGGCCGGGGCGCCGTCCGGTGGGACCGCCCTGCTGCGGACCGCCCTGCTGGGGCGCGCCGGGCTGCTGGCCGCGCCGGGGCAGACCGCCGGGGCCGCCCTGCGGCGGGCCCTGCGGGTTCGGGCCCGGCCGGCCCTGGGCGCGCTGGGGCAGGCCGCCCTGCTGGGCCGGGGCCTGCTGGTTCGGCGCCTGGTTCGGGCCGCGCTGGGGCAGACCGCCCTGCTGGTTCGGGGCGCCCTGCGGGTTCGGGCCCTGCTGGCCCTGGGCGCGCTGCGGCAGTCCGCCCTGCTGGGCCGGAGCCTGCTGGTTCGGGGCCTGCTGGCCCGGGGCCTGCTGGCCCGGGGCCTGCGGGGTGGGGGCACCCGGACGACCCGCCTGCGGCGCGTTCTCACGCAGCGCCTGGCCGACCTGGCGGGTCGGCAGACCGCCGCCGGGAGCACCCGGAGCACCCGGACCGCCCTGCCCACCGGGGCCGTTCGGACCGCCCTGGCCGCCGGGGCCGTTCGGGGCGCCCTGGCCGCCGGACGGGCCGGGGCCGCCCTGGCCGAGCTGCGGCCGGCCCTGCGGAGCACCGCCCGCCACCTGGCCGAGCGCGGCCGGAGCTCCGGCGCGGTCGCCCGGACCGGCGGGCACCTGGCGCTGCTGGCGCGGCGTCGGGGCGACCCCGCGCTGCTGCTTGGGCGGCTGGCCGCCGCCACCGGGGCGACCGGCGCCACGGCGGTCGGCGCTGTTGGTGACGTCCACCGGGAGCATGACCAGCGCGGTGGTGCCACCGGAGTCGCTGGGACGCAGCTGGATGCGGATGCCGTGACGCAGGGAGAGCCGGCCGACCACGAAGAGGCCCATGCGGCGGGAGACCGAGACGTCCACCGTCGGAGGGTTGGCGAGCCGCTCGTTGATCTCGGCGAGGTCGTCGGGGCTCAGGCCGATGCCGGTGTCGTGGATCTCGACGAGCACCCGGCCGTCCGGCAGCGCGTGGCCGGTGACCCGGACGCGGGTCTGCGGGCTGGAGAACGAGGTGGCGTTCTCCAGCAACTCGGCGAGCAGGTGGACGAGGTCGTTGACGACGCGGCCGGCGACCTCGGCCGACGGCACGGCGGCGAGTTCGATGCGCTCGTACTGCTCCACCTCGGAGGCGGCGGCGCGGAGCACGTCGACCAGCGGGACGGGGCGGGTCCAGCGGCGGCCCGGGTCCTCACCGGCGAGGACGAGGAGGTTTTCGCCGTTGCGGCGCATGCGGGTCGCGAGGTGGTCCAGCTTGAAGAGGTTGGCCAGCTGGTCCGGGTCCGCCTCGCGGCTCTCCAGCTCGGAGATGAGCGACAGCTGGCGCTGGATGAGGCCCTGGCTGCGGCGCGAGAGGTTGGTGAACATCGCGTTGATGTTGCCGCGCAGGAGGGCCTGCTCGGCGGCGAGGCGGACGGCCTCGCTGTGCACCATGTCGAAGGCGTGGGCCACGTGGCCGATCTCGTCCGCGGAGTCGACGCCGACCGGCTCGACGGCGACGTCCACGTCGTGCGGGTCGGTCTCGGAGAGCGTCTTGACCAGCTCGGGCAGCCGCCGCTCGGCGACGTCCTCGGCCGCGGCCTGGAGGCGGGTCAGCGAGCGCACCATCGAGCGGGCGATCAGACCGGCGCCACCGAGGGCGACGAGCAGCACGAGGGCGATGGCGGCACCGATGACCAGGGCCTCGGTGTCGGCCTGGGCCTGGAGGTCCTGGGCCTTTCCGTCGAGGTCCTCGATGAGCTTGGACTCGATCCGGCGCTCGGCCGCGATCTTGGCGGTGGACTGCTCGTACCAGTCCTTGTAGCTGACGACCTCGGTCTGGTGGATGCCGCTCTGCTGGAGGATCGAGCGCGCGTAGCGGTCGGCCGCGGCGACCACCGAGTTGTAGCTCAGCTGGCCGCGCAGGTTGTCCAGGTCGTGCGAGGTGTAGATGTTGTTGAAGCCGGTCAGCGCGTTGTCGTAGGAGGACTTCAGCCGGATGCCGAAGGACTCGTCGCTGAGGCTGAGGTCCGGGCCGCCCGGGTTGGCGAGCGCGGCGCTGATCAGCGCGCGCTGCTGCGAGGTGGAGTTCTTGGCGAGCGAGAACTGCTGGAGGGCGCGGGTCGCGCGGACCAGCTCGCGGTTGTTGGACGCGAGCGCGATGTCCTGGGTGATCGCCAGCAGGTCGCGGATGATCACGTCGTAGGCGGTGATCGTCGCCTGGATGTTCTGGTTGTTCTGGTACGGGTTGCCGCGCGCGTCGGAGACCGAGTTCAGGTCCTTGCGGATCTGGAAGAGCAGGGCCTTGCCGCCGGAGAGTTCCAGGTTCTCGAACTTGTCCGCGGACGTGGTGAAGGTGCGGCTGAGGTCGTCGGTGACCTTGCGGGAGGCGACGATGTCGTCGTCCAGCTGGGCGTTGGGCTTGGCGGTCATCGGGCCCGCGCTGACGTCCCGCTCGTTCTGCAGGGCGTTGGCGAGGTCGGTCGCCTTCTTGGCCAGGTCGGAGAGGTTGGCCATCTGGGCCAGCTGCTGCGAGGTTTCCAGCGAGGTCTGGATGCGCAGGCCACCGAGGACCAGCGCGACCATGACCGGGAGCGCGAGCAGGGCGATCAGCTTGCTGCGGATGCGCCAGTTGCGCATGGCGAGCCGGCTCATGCCCTTGGCGCGGCGGCGGGTCAGGGAGGAGCGCAGCTTGCCCCGGGCCGACTTCCGGTCCGCGCTCTCCTCCTCCGCCCGGCCGATCACGTCGGGCGTCGGTTCGGCCGGACCGCCGGGGGCCGCCGGGGGCTGGGGGGCTGCCACGGGCTCACGCGACTCCGGGTCTCCCGCGGCGCCGCTACCCCTTTTGAAACGTCCCTGCACTGGCGTCGCAACCTCTGGACCGGGCGTCCCGCCGCGTCGCCGCGGCCCGGACGGTGTCGAGTTTCCATCCGCACCCCGGCCGGTCCGGGAGAGCGGGTCACCGGGGTGGACTGCTCCCTACCCACGGTCCGTGGCATTCCAGCACAGCCGGGGAATCCCAACAAGGGCGGCCAGGGCACACCGGACGGCACTACCCAACGCGCGCGGAATCTCACGGTCTGTGCGGTAACCGGACCGGAATACCGCCTTTTTCGGACACCCGCCAGATACATGCCAAGCGGGTCCGAGATCAACAGGATGCGAGGCGCTTCGGGTATGCCTGATATATCCGATATGCCGGTAAAAACTGATGCCGCGACATGTCGGATATCGGCGATATGTTCCGTGATTTGTGACGAAAATCACAGATGAATGTGTAGCTTTGGTCACGGTGACTGTGGAAAGAGATCCGTAACCTGTGCGGTATCCGGAGCACGGCCCCGTTCAGCCTGCCCAGAATCTCCCCCAATCACTCAGGCCGGGGCCGATCGCGGTCGGTCGCCGGCCACGACCCCGAGGTGCTGACGAGATGTCCCAGGCGAATTCGGCCTCCCAGTCCACGCTCACCGGCCGGTCCACGGCGAACCCGCGCCGGACGACGCTGGCCTCGGTCGAGGACTTCAGCACGATCCCCGGCGCCCGCAGGGCCGAGGACGTCGCGACCTACGCGACCGAGCTGCCGACCTCCACCGCCAACCCGCGCCGCACCCGGCTGATGGTCGCTCCGGTGGTGAACGTCCCGCAGGACTGAAGTGTTCCGCGGGACCGAAGCGTTCGGCAGGACCGAAGCGTTCCGCGGGACCGAAGCGTGCCGCGCACCTCGAAGGGCGCCGCCACTCCCCGTGGCGGCGCCCTTCGGCGCGAACACCCCCGGCCCTGGTGAAGCGGCCTGCTCAGGGCCCGCGCGATAGCCTGGTCCGCGATTGAACGGGGCCGGACCCGAACGGGGTCCGGTGCCCACCAGCGCCCGGGCGCGCCCCGGGCGGCCGTCGAAGCGAGGGGTAGCCCAGCCGTGCGCATTGCCAGGTTTTCCGTCCGGGAAGGGAGCCCTGCCGCCGGCAGCGTCTCCTTCGGTGTGGTCGAGGGGGACCCGGCCAGGCCCGAGTCGCTGGTGGTCCACGCCCTCGCCGGCCACCCCTTCGGCCAGCCCCAGCCGACCGGTGAGAGCTACCGCTTCCAGGACGTCCGGCTGCTCAGCCCGATGCTCCCCAACAAGATCGTCGCGGTCGGCCGCAACTACGCCGCGCACGCCGCCGAGCTGGGCAACGCCGTCCCGGACGTCCCGCTGACCTTCTTCAAGCCCTCCACTTCGGTGATCGGCCCGACCGAGAGCATCGCCTACCCGCCGTTCTCCTCGGACGTCCAGCCCGAGGCGGAACTGGCCGTGGTGATCGGCCGGATGTGCCGCGAGGTGCCGCTGGAGCGGGTCCCCGAGGTGATCCTCGGCTACACCTGCGCCAACGACGTCACCGCGCGCGACGTCCAGCAGCGGGAGGGCCAGTGGGCCCGGGCCAAGGGCTTCGACACCGCCTGCCCGCTCGGCCCGTGGATCGAGACCGACCTCGACCCGTCCGACCTCGCCATCACCTGCACGGTCAACGGCGAGCTCCGGCAGGCCGGCCGCACCTCCGAGATGGTCCGCTCGGTCGCCGAGCTGATCGTCCACATCTCCGAGGCCATGACGCTGCTGCCCGGCGACGTCGTGCTCACCGGCACCCCCGCCGGGGTGGGTCCGATCCAGGTCGGCGACGAGGTCGCCGTCTCCATCGAGGGCATCGGCACCCTCGCCAACAAGGTGGTCAAGCGTGGCTAGCGGCCCGGCCGCGGGCGAACCCGCCGTCCGGGTGCGCTTCTGCCCGTCCCCGACCGGCAACCCGCACGTGGGCCTGGTCCGCACCGCCCTGTTCAACTGGGCCTTCGCCCGCCACCACGGCGGCACCCTGGTCTTCCGGATCGAGGACACCGACGCGTCCCGCGACTCCGAGGAGTCGTACGGGCAGCTGCTCGACGCGATGCGCTGGCTCGGCCTGGACTGGGACGAGGGCCCGGAGATCGGGGGCCCGCACGCGCCGTACCGGCAGTCGCAGCGGATGGACAGCTACGCCGACGTCGCCCGCCGGCTGCACGAGGCTGGCCATGCCTACCACTGCTACTGCTCCACCGAGGAGCTGGACGCCCGCCGCGAGGCCGCCCGCGCGGCCGGGAAGCCCTCCGGCTACGACGGCCACTGCCGGGAGCTGACGGCCGATCAGATCGCCGTGTTCCGGCTGGAGCGGCGCGAGCCGATCCTGCGTTTCCGGATGCCGGACCGCACGATCGCCTTCGACGACCTGGTGCGCGGCACGCTCTCCTTCGAGCCCGAGAACGTGCCCGACTACGGCATCGTGCGGGCCAACGGCGCGCCGCTCTACACCCTGGTCAACCCGGTGGACGACGCCCTGATGGGCATCACCCACGTGCTGCGCGGCGAGGACCTGCTCTCCTCCACCCCGCGGCAGATCGCGCTCTACGCCGCGCTCGCCGACATCGGCGTGGGCGACGGCGGCACCCCGCGCTTCGGCCACCTGCCGTACGTGATGGGCGAGGGCAACAAGAAGCTCTCCAAGCGCGACCCGCAGGCCTCGCTCAACCTGTACCGGGAGCGCGGCTTCATCCCCGAGGGCCTGCTCAACTACCTGTCGCTGCTGGGCTGGTCGCTCGCCGAGGACCGCGACGTCTTCACCGTGGACGAGCTGGTCACGGCCTTCGACATCGGCAAGGTGAACGCCAACCCGGCCCGCTTCGACCTGAAGAAGTGCGAGGCCGTGAACGCCGAGCACGTCCGCCGGCTGGCCCCGGAGGACTTCGCCCGCCGCCTGGTGCCCCACCTGCGGGCCGCCGGTCTGCTGCCGGCCGAGCCGACCGCCGAGCAGCTGGAGCTGCTGGCGAAGGTGGCGCCGCTCACCCAGGAGCGGATGGTCGTGCTGGGCGAGATCGTGCCGATGGCCGGCTTCCTGTTCGTCGCGCCCGAGGACTTCGCCGTCGACCCGGAGGACGCGGCCAAGGTGCTCACCGCGGACACCCGGCCGGTGCTGGAGGCCGGCGTCCGGGCGCTGGAGGCGCTCGACGACTTCACCCCGGAGCCGATCCAGGCGGCGCTGCGCGAGGCGCTGGTGGACGGTCTGGGCATCAAGCCGAAGTTCGCCTTCACCCCGCTGCGGGTGGCGGTGAGCGGGCGGCGGATCTCTCCGCCGCTGTTCGAGTCGATGGAGCTGCTCGGCCGTTCCGAGACGCTGCGCCGGCTCCGCGCGGCCCTGGCGGCCCTCCCGGCGGCCTGACCGCGCACGGCCGCGAGCTGCCGCCGGCCCCGTTCGGCACCCCCGCGGATCCGGCCTCCGGGCCGGGTCCGCGGCCTCCAGGACGTCACCGGACGGCCCCCCGCGCGCTGCCTGGGGTTATCGATTTTGGAGCCGGGGCGGACGTCGGGTAATGTTCTTTCTGCGCCGCCCGGGAGGGCACCGACGAGGGAGCGAAACCCACGCCGGGGCCGGACCGAGAGGCGCAAGCCCGAGAAGATCCCCGACTGGGGTTCAACTCTGGTGGGGTATGGTGTAATTGGCAGCACGAGTGATTCTGGTTCATTTAGTCTAGGTTCGAGTCCTGGTACCCCAGCGCAGTACCCGCGGTCCACACCGCGACAAGTGAAGACAAGCCCCCGTTGTGTAGCGGCCTAGCACGCTGCCCTCTCACGGCAGTAGCGCCGGTTCGAATCCGGTCGGGGGTACTGGTC
>NZ_JBHSOF010000048.1:7743-64850 GCF_042656005.1 Kitasatospora misakiensis
CTAGCACGCTGCCCTCTCACGGCAGTAGCGCCGGTTCGAATCCGGTCGGGGGTACTGGTCCCGCAAGGGACCGCCTGGAAAGCCCCCGTTGTGTAGCGGCCTAGCACGCTGCCCTCTCACGGCAGTAGCGCCGGTTCGAATCCGGTCGGGGGTACTGGTCCCGCAAGGGACCGCCTGGAAAGCCCCCGTTGTGTAGCGGCCTAGCACGCTGCCCTCTCACGGCAGTAGCGCCGGTTCGAATCCGGTCGGGGGTACTGATTCCGCAAGGAATCGCCTGGAAAGCCCCCGTTGTGTAGCGGCCTAGCACGCTGCCCTCTCACGGCAGTAGCGCCGGTTCGAATCCGGTCGGGGGTACTGAAGCAGGAAGCCGATGGGCTCGCTCATCGGCTGATTGCTTTGTTGGGGTATGGTGTAATTGGCAGCACGAGTGATTCTGGTTCATTTAGTCTAGGTTCGAGTCCTGGTACCCCAGCCAGAAATTGAAGGCCCCGGTTCCCGGGGTCTTTTTTGATTTCCCGGTCCGGGAATCCCCGCGCCGCCCCGAGGGCTCCGGACGTCCGAAGGCCCCGCTCTCCGACGAGCGGGGCCTTCACGGTTTTCGGGTGGGGGAGTGGGGTGCGGGTGGGGATTGCGGGTGGGGTGGGGGAACGGGGGATTTCAGCTGCGGCGCAGGGCCTCGGTGAGGCGGTTGGCCGCCTCGATGATCGCCTGGGCGTGGAGCCGGCCGGGGTGGCGGGTCAGGCGCTCGATCGGGCCGGAGACCGAGACGGCGGCCACGACGCGGTTGGAGGGGCCGCGCACCGGCGCGGAGACCGACGCGACGCCCGGCTCCCGCTCGCCGATCGACTGGGCCCAGCCGCGCCGCCGGACGCCGCTGAGCGCGGTGGCGGTGAAGCGGGCGCCCTGGAGGCCGCGGTGGAGCCGCTCGGGCTCCTCCCAGGCCAGCAGGACCTGGGCGGCCGAGCCGGCCTTCATCGGCAGGGTGCTGCCGACCGGGACGGTGTCCCGCAGGCCGGAGAGCCGCTCGGCGGCGGCGACGCAGATCCGCATCTCGCCCTGCCGGCGGTAGAGCTGTGCGCTCTCGCCGGTGACGTCGCGCAGGTGGGTCAGGACCGGGCCCGCGGTGGCGAGCAGCCGGTCCTCGCCCGCCGCGGCGGAGAGTTCGGAGAGACGGGGGCCGAGGATGAAGCGGCCCTGCATGTCCCTGGTGACCAGACGGTGGTGTTCGAGTGCGACGGCGAGTCTGTGGGCCGTGGGGCGCGCCAGACCGGTGGCGGCGACCAGCCCCGCCAACGTGGCGGGGCCCGACTCCAGTGCGCTGAGCACCAGAGCGGCCTTGTCGAGCACGCCGACGCCGCTAGAGTTGTCCATGCCCTAAGACTGCAGTCTCATTCCGCGAGACGCAAGTTCAATCTTCGGCGAAAAGCGCCACTCTGGATGCAGCAGCCCGGGAGACATCCAGGATGCGACCCCGCCAAGGTGTTCGCATCGTGGACACCGATCCGGCGTGCAGGTCTCGCGACGCGTGCCGCACAGGGCCGCGACAGCTTTGACCTCGACGACACGAGAAGGCCGGCAACGCGGCCGGCTGGAGGGAATCCGATGGGACGGACACTCGCAGAGAAGGTCTGGGACGACCACGTCGTGCGGCGCGCGGAGGGCGAGCCCGACCTGCTCTACATCGACCTGCACCTGCTCCACGAGGTGACCAGCCCGCAGGCCTTCGACGGCCTCCGGCTGGCCGGACGCACGGTCCGCCGCACCGATCTCACGATCGCCACCGAGGACCACAACACCCCCACCCTCGACATCGACAAGCCGATCGCCGACCCGGTCTCCAGGGTCCAGTTGGAGACCCTGCGCAGGAACGCGGCCGAGTTCGGCGTGCGGATCCACTCCCTCGGCGACGTCGAGCAGGGCGTCGTGCACGTCGTCGGCCCGCAGTTGGGCCTTACCCAGCCCGGTACGACCGTGGTCTGTGGCGATTCCCACACCTCCACCCACGGCGCGTTCGGCGCGCTGGCGTTCGGCATCGGCACCAGCCAGGTCGAGCACGTGCTGGCCACCCAGACGCTGCCGCTGGCCCCGTTCCGGACCATGGCGATCACCGTCGAGGGCGAGCTGCCCGAGGGCGTCACCGCCAAGGACCTGATCCTGGCGATCATCACGCGGATCGGCACCGGCGGCGGCCAGGGCTACGTCCTGGAGTACCGCGGTTCGGCGATCCGCGGCCTCTCCATGGAGGCCCGGATGACCGTCTGCAACATGTCCATCGAGGCGGGTGCCCGGGCCGGCATGATCGCCCCGGACGAGACCACCTTCGCCTACCTGAAGGACCGCCCGCACGCCCCGCAGGGCGAGGACTGGGACGCCGCCGTCGCGTACTGGCGGACCCTGGGCACCGACGAGGACGCGGTCTTCGACCACGAGATCTTCATCGACGCCGCCGAGCTGACCCCGTTCGTCACCTGGGGCACCAACCCCGGCCAGGGCGCCCCGATCGGCGCCTCGGTGCCGGACCCGGCCTCCTTCGCCGACCCGCAGGAGCGGACCGCCGCCGAGAACGCCCTCACGTACATGGGCCTGGAGGCCGGCACCCCGCTGCGCGAGGTGAAGGTCGACGCGGTCTTCGTCGGCTCCTGCACCAACGGCCGGATCGAGGACCTGCGCGCCGCCGCCGACCTGCTGCGCGGCCGCCGGATCGCCGACGGCGTGCGGATGCTGGTCGTCCCCGGCTCCGTCCGGGTCGCCCTGCAGGCCGTCGAGGAGGGCCTGGACAAGGTGTTCACCGCGGCCGGCGCCGAGTGGCGGCACGCGGGCTGCTCGATGTGCCTGGGCATGAACCCCGACCAGCTCGCCCCCGGCGAGCGCTGCGCCTCGACCTCGAACCGCAACTTCGAGGGCCGCCAGGGCAAGGGCGGCCGCACCCACCTGGTCTCGCCCCAGGTCGCCGCCGCGACCGCCGTCCTGGGCCGTCTCGCGGCCCCCGCCGATCTGGCGTCCAGCGCCGCCGTGGAGGTCTGAGCAGCATGGAGAAGTTCACCACCCACACCGGGCGGGCCGTCCCGCTGCGCCGCAGCAACGTCGACACCGACCAGATCATCCCCGCCCACTGGCTGAAGAAGGTCACCCGTTCCGGTTTCGAGGGCGGACTGTTCGAGGCCTGGCGCAAGGACGAGTCGTTCATCCTCAACCGGCCCGAGCGGCAGGGCGCCACCGTCCTGGTGGCCGGCCCCGAGTTCGGCACCGGCTCCTCCCGCGAGCACGCCGTCTGGGCGCTGCAGAACTACGGCTTCCACGCCGTGATCTCCTCGCGCTTCGCGGACATCTTCCGCGGCAACTCGCTGAAGAACGGCCTGCTCACCGTCGTCCTCCCGCAGGAGACCGTGGAGCGGCTCTGGGAGCTCACCGAGGCCGACCCGCAGGCTGAGATCACCGTCGACCTGGAGGCCCGGGAGGTGCGCGCCGAGGGCGTCACCGCCCCGTTCGAACTGGACGACAATGTCCGCTGGCGGCTGCTCAACGGCCTGGACGACATCAGCATCACGCTGGCGAACGAGGCCGACATCGCGGCCTTCGAGGAGCGCCGTCCCGCGTTCAAGCCGCGGACCCTGCCGGCGGCCTGAGAACCCCTTCTGAACAAGCATTCTGACGAACCGCCGGATGGCCCGCCTCCCCCCTCGGGGGGGCGGGCCATCCGCCGTTCCGGGGCCGGAGTTGTGCCCGTCCGCGGGCCCCGGATTGACGATTCGGTTTTGCGACAGAGGGGCCCGCGCATGGACAACTGCGCGTAGATGGCACAATCAGTGCATGCACCGGCACCATGAACCTCCGTACGCGGGCGGCGAACCCGCGTCACCGGAGTCCACGGGCCGGGGATCCGAACGCCGAATTGACGATCGGCCGGACGCCGCCACCTCAGCTGCTGAGGGGCCGGACGACCCGGAAGTCGCAGCGCTCTTCGCGCTTGTGGCCGAGCGGTTGAAGCAAGCTCACGACCGCGTGCATGCGCTGAACGTGTCTGCCGATGCAAAGACCGCTCTCACCCGTCAACTGCTCATCGTCACCGAGGCCGCCAAGCGCGATCTTCCGGAGGCGGCGCGGCGGTTGAGTCGCTTTGTGCAGGACCTCGACGAGGGGCGCCCGCCCGTCGACTGAGGTCGCCGACGCGCAAATCCATTGCGACACTAGGGTGATTCGCGCGTTTGGTAATTGAAAGTCCGCAGATACATACCTAACGTGCGAAAAGAACGGATGGAATCATCCGGCGCCCGTTTCCGAAGGGGAAGACGTGAACAAGGCTCAGCTTGTCGAAGCGGTGGCCGAGCAGCTGGGCGGTCGCAAGGCTGCCGCAGAGGCCGTCGACGCAGTGCTCGACACCATGGTGCGCGCCGTCGTGGCCGGCGACCGCGTTTCGGTCACCGGTTTCGGCACCTTTGAGAAGGTGGAGCGCTCCGCGCGCTTCGCCCGCAACCCGCAGACCGGCGAGAAGGTCAAGGTCAAGAAGACCTCGGTGCCCCGCTTCCGTCCGGGCCAGGGCTTCAAGGACCTGGTCAGCGGCGCCAAGAAGCTGCCGAAGGAAGGCCCCTCGGTGAAGAAGGCCCCCAAGGGCTCCCTCACCCCGGGCAAGAGCGGCGTCGCCGCGACCCCGGCCGCCAAGCGTGCCGCCACCAAGCGCGCCGCCACGGCCGCCGCCGCCGCTGCCGCCGCTCCGGCGAAGAAGGTCGCTGCCAAGAAGACGGCCACCACGGCTGCCAAGAAGGCGACCACCGCCGCCGCCGCCAAGAAGGCGACCGCCACCAAGAAGACCACCACCGCCGCCGCGAAGAAGACCACCGCGACCGCGACCAAGAAGACGGCCACCACGGCCGCCAAGAAGGCGACCACCGCCGCCGCCGCCAAGAAGACCACCGCGACCGCCAAGAAGGCGACCGCCACGGCCAAGAAGACGGCGCCGGCGAAGAAGACCGCCACCCGCAAGACCACCGCGCGCAAGACCACCGCCAAGTAGTCGGTGCGCGTCGTCGTCGGACGGCTTTCGCGAGCCGTGGCACCGTCCTCTCCCGGGAATTCCCGGCAGGGCGGGGCCACGGCTTCTCGCTTTTCCGGGATTTCCCGTCGCGGCTGCCGTGACCGTCGTGGTCGCTGTGGCCGCCGCCGGGCCCGCTGAGCCCGGGGTCAGCCCGCGGCCGGGTCCGGGAAGGTCTGCAGCGTCACGAAGACCACCCGGCGGGCCTCGCCGGCGCCCTCGGTGCGGATCCGCACCCGCTGGCCCGGGCGCAGCAGCCGCAGGCCGCCGGCGTCGAAGGCGGCCGCGTCGAACGGCACCGGGGTCCCGTCGTCGAGCAGCACGGAGCCGGCCCGGGTGGCGGGGTCGAAGGTGAACGCGGTGGCCTGCATGGCAGCAGCATAGCGAGGGCCACCGACAGTCCCGGGCGGTGTCTCAGCCGGGCAGCGGTGCGCCGGACGGCCCCTGCCGCGGCAGGTAGCCGAGCCGGGCCGCCAGGGCGCGGGTGTGCCGGCCGACCCCGAGCACCAGGGCCTCGGCGAGGTCCTCCCCGGTGTCGACGTCCCGGCGGACCGACTCCACGCCGGACAGCCGCAGTTCGCGGGCGCCGCCGGCCGCGTGCCGGGCGCGCGAGCCGTCCCCGAACGCCGGAGCGAGCGGGCTGCCCGGGGCGCAGGCCAGCAGGGTGGTGCCCAGCCCGGGCGCGTCCGGCAGGAAGGCCCGGCCGGCCGTGGGCACGGCGGCCAGCACCCGGCCGAGTTCGGCCGGGCGCAGCGCCGGCAGGTCCGCCGAGAGCGCGGCCAGCGGCGCGTGCGGCGCCAGGGCGAGCGCGGTCGCCGCCCCGTGGGCGAGGGCCTCGTTGAGGCCGCCGCCCGGCTCGTCGTCGACCACCAGGGCGCCGAGCGCGGCCAGCCGCGCGCCGGCCGCGGCGTCCCGGGTGACCACCAGGACCCGGCCGACCCCGGGCGCGGTCAGCGCGGCGGTGACGGTGTCGAGGGCGAACGAGAGTGCGAGGTCCGGGCGGTGCGGGCCGGCGAACGGGGCCAGCCGCGACTTGGCCCGGGCGAGCGGCTTGAGCGGCAGCACCAGCGACCAGTCGGCGGCGGGTGCGGCGGGCGCGACGGGCCTGCCGGGGCGTACGGTGTCCTGGGTCATCGGCGTCATTGTGACGCCGGTCCCGGAGCCCTCGCCAGGCCGTCCGAGCTGTGCGGACGTGCGTTTGATCACGCCCGCCGGACGTCCGGGCGGGGTTGCTCGACAGCCGGCGAGCGGTCGGGCGAAACTGTTCGGCGCCCCGCGCCCCGAGAGGGCGGCGGAGGCGAGATCGACCGCGGCACCCCACGTGCCGCACGAATGAGGAGGACCTGGGGTGGCCCGCCGCTCGTACGCCAGCTTCGGCAACGCCGACTACGGATTCTGGTACCGCTTCGCGGCCGTGCTGGTGAAGCCGGTGAACACCGCGCTGGTCAAGCCCGACTGGCGGGGCTGGGAGCACCTGCCCAAGGAGGGCGGCTTCATCGCCGCGGTCAACCACAACTCGATCATCGACCCGGTCGTGTACGCGCACTGGCAGTACAACAGCGGGCGGCCGCCGCGGATCCTCGGCAAGTCCTCGCTGTTCTCGATCCCGTTCATCGGGTTCATGCTCCGCAAGACCGGCCAGATCCCCGTCTTCCGGGAGTCGACCGACGCGGCGCAGGCGTTCCGGGCGGCCATCGACGCCGTCAACGGGGGGCAGTGCGTGCAGTTCTACCCGGAGGGAACGCTCACCCGGGATCCGAACCTGTGGCCGATGACCGGCAAGAGCGGTGTCGCCCGGGTCGCGCTGATGACCGGCGCGCCGGTCATCCCGGTCGCCCACTGGGGAGCGCACGAGATCATCCCGCCGTACGGCAGGGGCGGTTCGGGCCGGAGCCGGTTCAACCTCTTCCCGCGCCACAGGGTGACCGTGGCGGCCGGGCCGGCCGTCGACCTGAGCAGGTACCAGGGCCAGGAGCTGACCTCCCAGGTGCTCAGGGACGCCACCGAGGACATCATGACGGCCATCACCGCCGTGCTGGCCGGGATCCGCGAGGAGGAACCGCCCGCCGAGCGGTACGACATGCGGGAGGCCGCCCGACAGCGGGCCGCCGCCGCGGCGGCCCGCCGACAGGTCGTGGGCCGCGACACCGACGAGGCCGGGGAGGCCGCCAAGTGACCCGCTGCGCAGTGTTCGGCACCGGCTCCTGGGGCACCGCGTTCGCGATGGTGCTCGCGGACGCCGGCTGCGAGGTGACCCTGTGGGGCCGCCGCCAGGAGTTGGCGGACGCCGTCAACGCCACCCACACCAACCCCGACTACCTGCCCGGGGTCCGGCTGCCGGACACCGTCCGGGCCACCACCGACCCCGCCGAGGCGCTGGCCGGCGCGGACTTCGCGGTCCTGGTGGTGCCCTCGCAGACGCTGCGCGAGAACCTCGCCGCCTGGGCGCCGCTGCTGGAGCCGCAGACCGTCCTGGTCAGCCTGATGAAGGGCATCGAGCTCGGCACCGCCAAGCGGATGAGCGAGGTCGTCGGCGAGGTCGCCAAGGTCGGGCCGGAGCGGATCGCCGTGGTCAGCGGGCCCAACCTGGCCCGGGAGATCGCCAACCGGCAGCCCGCCGCCAGTGTGGTCGCCTGCACCGACGAGGCGGTCGCCAAGCGGCTCCAGGCGGCCTGCCACACGCCGTACTTCCGGCCGTACACCAACACCGACGTGATCGGCTGCGAGCTCGGCGGGGCGGTCAAGAACGTGATCGGCCTGGCGGTCGGTATGGCCGACGGCATGGGGCTCGGCGACAACACCAAGGCGACGCTGATCACCCGCGGCCTCGCCGAGACCACCCGGCTCGGGCTGGCGCTCGGCGCGGACCCGTACACCTTCGCCGGCCTGGCCGGCATGGGCGACCTGGTGGCCACCTGCTCCTCGCCGCTCTCCCGCAACCACACCTTCGGCACCAACCTGGGCCGGGGCATGTCGCTGGCCGAGACCATCGCGGCCACCCGGCAGACCGCGGAGGGCGTCAAGTCCTGCGAGTCGGTGCTCGACCTGGCCCGGCGCAACGGCGTCGACATGCCGATCGTCGAGGCGGTGGTGGACGTCGTGCACAACGGCCGGCCCACCCAGGAGGCGCTGCGGGCCCTGATGTCCCGCTCGGCCAAGCCCGAACGGCACTGACCGACCCGGGGCGCCCGGGCGGTTTCGGGCGGTTCGGGTCGGTCGTCTCCCCGAAACCGGCCTCGGGGTAACCTTCGTCGCGATATGAGCATCGAACAGACCTCCCAGAACCCGTCCGCGAAGCCGCGGGTCGCCGTCGTGTTCGGCGGCCGCAGCTCCGAGCACGCCATCTCGGTCTCGACCGCGGGCAGCGTGCTCAGGGCGATCGACCGCGACAAGTACGAGGTGCTGCCGATCGGCATCACCCACGAGGGCCGCTGGGCGCTGGCCAGCGACGAGCCGGCCCGGATGGCCATCACCGACGGCCGGCTGCCGGACGTCGACCAGGTCGCCGAGGACACCGAGGGCCAGGTCGTGCTGCCGCTCGGCCCCGGCAGTCGCGAGGTGGTCAGGACCGAGCCCGGCACCGCCCCCAAGGCGCTCGGCGAGGTGGACGTGGTCTTCCCGCTGCTGCACGGCCCCTGGGGCGAGGACGGCACGCTGCAGGGCCTGCTGGAGCTCTCCGGCGTGCCGTACGTCGGCAACGGCGTGCTCGCCAGCGCGGTGGGCATGGACAAGGAGTTCACCAAGCGCCTGCTGGCCTCGCACGGTCTCGGCGTCGGGCGGTACACCGTGGTCCGACCGCGCGAGTGGGAGACCGAGGAGGGCCGCGCCGCGGTCCGCGAGCGCGTCGCGGGCCTCGGTCTGCCGGTGTTCGTCAAGCCCTGCCGGGCCGGCTCCAGCATCGGCATCAGCAAGGTCAAGGACCTCGCCGACCTCGACGCCGCGATCGAGGAGGCCCGCCGGCACGACCCCAAGCTGATCATCGAGGCGGGTGTCTCCGGCCGCGAGCTGGAGTGCGCGGTGCTGGAGTTCGAGGACGGCCCGCGGGCGAGCGTCCCGGCCGAGGTCCTGGTCGGCGGCGACTACGAGTTCTACGACTTCGAGGCCAAGTACATCGACTCCTCCGAGGTCCGGATCCCGGCCGAGCTCTCCGCCGAGGAGACCGCCGAGATCCGCCGCCAGGCGATCGAGGCCTTCGAGGCGCTCGGCTGCGAGGGGCTGGCCCGGGTCGACTTCTTCCTGCTGGAGGACGGCGGCTGGATGGTCAACGAGGTCAACACCATGCCCGGCTTCACCCCGATCTCGGCCTACCCGAAGATGTGGGAGGCCAGCGGGCTGTCGTACGCGGAACTGGTCGACCGGCTGCTGCAGGCGGCGCTGCGCCGCTCGACCGGCCTGCGGTAACCCGCGCCGGCGGCGTGACGGGGCGGTCCCGGGGTTCCGGGGCCGCCCCGTGGGCGTGCCGGTCCGGTCAGGAGGGGATGCTGGCGGCGACCACGGGGGAGAGCGCGGCGACCACGTCCATCGGGTTGGCGAACGAGCCCTCGGGCACGGTGAGCTCCACATAGGCCTTGCGCATCGTGGAGGTGTAGCGGTAGCCGCCGTCCCCCAGCTGCTGCGGCCACCAGGTCACGTCGTTGATCATCGGCGCGGTGTCCTTGGCGGCCGGGCCGTTCAGCGCCTCCGGCCGGTCCACGCCGCAGCGCAGCACCACCTTCGGCGAGCTGGCCCAGGCGGCCACGAACGGCGAGGCGGGGGTCGGGTCCGCGCGCGGGTGGCCGTACAGCTCCTGGGGGAGCGCGGCGGCGAGGGCCCGGCAGTAGCCGGCGGCCTTGGGGGCCGGGTTCGGCGTCTCGATCTTCTCGGGTGTGCTCCAGCTACCGATCAGCACGACGATGGTGCAGACGAGCGCGGTCGGCACCGCCAGCCACCGGACGGGGGCCGGCAGTGCCGCCAGGAAGCGGGGGGCGCGGAGTTCTCGGGTCACCCGCCGATGGTAAGCGGGCCCTACAGGTGGACGACCGGACAGGTCAGGGTGCGGGTGATGCCCTCGACCTGCTGGACCTTGGCGACGACCATGCGGCCGAGGTCGTCCACGGTGTCGGCCTCGGCGCGGACGATCACGTCGTACGGGCCGGTGACGTCCTCGGCCTGGAGGACTCCGGGGATCTTGGTGATGGACTCGGCGACGGCGCTGGCCTTGCCGACCTCGGTCTGAATCAGGATGTAGGCCTGTACCACGGGGACCTCCGGGCGGCTGGGTACGGGGATCGCGGCCGTGCTCGCCCGGTCGGGTGTCGGGTGGGGAACGGGCTCACCGGCAGACTGATCACCACGCTACCCCCCGGTGGGCCGGGGAGGGGAGACCTCTGCACCGCCGGAGGGCGTACGCTGCGCGCGGAGGCGGCGTGGCCGCAGGACGTACGCGCCCGGCCTGGGCGCAACCGGGAGGACGGCAGATGCAGGGGACCGTGGGCGAGCTCGGCGAGTTCGGACTCATCAGGGAGCTGACCGCCCGGGTGCCGCTCACCGACGCGGTCGACCTCGGCCCGGGCGACGACGCCGCGGTGGTGAAGGCCCCGGACGGCCGGGTGGTGGCCACCACCGACGTGCTCATCGAGAACCGGCACTTCCGCCGGGACTGGTCCACCGCGTACGACGTGGGCCGCAAGGCGGCTGCGCAGAACCTCGCCGACGTGGCCGCGATGGGCGCGGTGCCGACCGCGATCCTGCTCGGCCTGGTCGCGCCGGCGGACCTGCCGACCACCTGGGCCACCGAGCTGATGGACGGCCTGCGGGACGAGTGCCAGGTGGCGGGCGCGACGGTGGTCGGCGGCGACGTGGTGCGCGGGGAGACCATCACCCTGGCCATCACGGCGCTCGGGGACCTCCAGGGGCGCGCGCCGGTGACGCGCGCCGGTGCCCAGGTGGGCGACGTGGTCGCGGTCACCGGTTGGCTCGGCTGGTCGGCGGCGGGCCTGACGGTGCTGCAGCGCGGCTTCCGCTCCCCGCGGGCCTTCGTCGAGGCGCACCGCCGCCCCGAACCGCCGTACCACGCGGGCCCGTCCGGCGCGGAGCTGGGCGCCACCGCGATGATCGACGTGAGCGACGGGCTGGTGGCCGACCTCGGCCACGTGGCCAGGGCCAGCGCGGTGGACATCGACCTGCGGGCGGCCGACTTCGACGTGCCGGCGCAGATGGCGGACATCGGCCAGGCGGTCGGGGTCGACCCGCTGGTGTGGGTGCTCTCCGGCGGCGAGGACCACGCGATCGTCGCGACCTTCCCGCGCGGGGTCCAACTGCCCGCCCGCTGGCGGGTGGTGGGCGAGGTCGTCGGCCGGGCGCGGGCGGCCCGCGGCGGCCGGGTCACGGTGGACGGCGAGGCCTGGGACCGGGTCGGCGGCTGGGACCACTTCTCGGAGTGACGCCGGAGGGACGGCGGAGTCGCAATGGGGCTGCCCCGGCCGGTGGTTGACCGCCGGCCGGGGCGCCGCGACGCACCGGGCGGGGGCGCGCGCGACGCTCCCGGGCCCCGCGCGAACGGGATCCGGACGCGCGGTGTGCGTAGGCTTGACCCACAGCCGGGCCGCCCGCCCTCCATGCGAGTGGTCTGGACCACTTTGGTCTGAACCACTTTGAGCGGGAGAGCCACCGGTATGCGCATCGGAGTCCTGACCAGCGGCGGCGACTGCCCCGGCCTGAACGCGGTGATCCGCTCCGTGGTGCACCGCGGCACCGATGTGCACGGCGACGAGATCGTCGGCATCGAGGACGGCTTCCTCGGGCTGATCGAGGGCCGCGCCCGGCCCGTCTCGCACGACGACGTCACCGGCCTGCTGACCCTCGGCGGCACCATCCTCGGCTCCGCCCGGGTGCAGCGCGAGCGGATCGCCTGGGCGGTGGAGAACGCCAAGACCCTCGCCCGGGACATCGGCATCGACGCGCTGATCGCCATCGGCGGCGAGGGCACCCTCACCGCCGCCCGGCGGTTCAGCGAGGCCGGGCTGCCGGTGGTCGGCGTCCCGAAGACCATCGACAACGACATCGACGCCACCGACGTCACCTTCGGCTTCGACACCGCGGTGCACGTCGCGACCGAGGCGATCGACCGGCTCAAGACCACCGCCGAGTCGCACCAGCGGGTGATGGTCGTCGAGTTGATGGGACGCCACACCGGCTGGATCACCCTCACCGCCGGCATGGCCGGCGGCGCGCACGGGATCCTCATCCCCGAGAAGCCGTTCGACATCGAGGGCGTGGCCCGGATGGTCGAGGACCGCTTCACCCGGGGCAAGAAGTTCGCCATCATCGCCGTCGCCGAGGGCGCCTCCCCGATGCCCGGCACCATGCGCTTCGACCACGGCGAGGTCGACCGGTTCGGACACCGGACCTTCGGCGGGATCGGCAACCGCCTCGCCCACGAGCTGGAGGACCTGCTCGGCAAGGAGGCCCGCCCGGTCATCCTCGGCCACGTCCAGCGCGGCGGCACCCCGACCGCCCGGGACCGCGTCCTCGCCAGCCGCTTCGGCTGGCACGCGGTGGAGGCCGTCCACCAGGGGGCGTTCGGCCACTTCACCGCGCTGCGCGGCAACGACATCCGGCTGGTGCCCATCGCCGACGCGGTGACCAGGCTCAAGACCGTCCCCGAGGAGCGCTGGGCGGAGTCCGAGGCCGTGCTGTGACCGCGTAGGTTGGAGGCATGTCCTCCACCGCACCCCCTCGCGTGCTCACCGTCGCCGGCTCCGACTCCGGCGGCGGCGCCGGCATCCAGGCCGACCTCAAGGCGATGCTCGCCCTCGGTGTCCACGGCATGAGCGTCATCACCGCCGTCACCGCGCAGAACTCGCTCGGCGTCCAGGGTTACTGGGAACTGCCCGCCGAGGCCGTCCGCGCCCAGTTCCGCAGTGTGGTCGACGACATCGGCGTGCAGGCCGTGAAGACCGGCATGCTCGCCTCGATCGAACTGGTCGAGACCGTCTCCGAGCTGCTGGCCGGGGTGGCCGCGCCGGTCGTCGTCGACCCGGTCGGCGTCTCCAAGCACGGCGACGCGCTGCTCGCCGCCGAGGCCGTCGCCACCGTCCGGGAGCGGCTGCTGCCGGTCGCCACCCTGGCCACGCCCAACCTGCACGAGGTGACGCAGCTCACCGGCCGGGTGGTCGAGGACGAGAAGCAGATGCTGGACGCCGCCAAGGCGCTGCGCGACCTCGGGCCGCGCTGGGTGCTGGTCAAGGGCGGGCACCTGCCCGGCGAGGCGGCCGACCTGCTCTACGGCGGCGAGGGCGGCGCGGCGGAGGAGCACTGGTACCGGGCGCCGCGCTACGACAACCGGCACACCCATGGCACCGGCTGCACCCTGGCCAGCGCGATCGCGGCCGGCCTGGCCAAGGGCGAGGAACTGCCCGCGGCGGTGGCCTCGGCGAAGGATTACATCACCGGCGCGATCGCCGGCGGCTTCGCGCTTGGCGCCGGCATCGGGCCGGTCGACCACGCCTGGCGCTGGCGCTGAGCCCCGGCGCCGGGCTGCGCGCGACCGCGTCCGGACATGTCTGTGGGCGGGCCCGAGGGCCCGCCCACATCAGGTCGATCGGGTGCCGGAACAACAGAAAGCCGGTTCACCCGAGGATGAACCGACTCACTGGAGGACCGGCATACCGGTCTGCGCGTCAGCGCGAGACCTTACCGGCCTTGATGCACGAGGTGCAGACGTTGAGCCGCTTCGGCGTCCGCCCAACCACAGCGCGCACCGTCTGGATGTTGGGGTTCCAGCGACGGGGGGTACGGCGGTGCGAGTGGGAGATGCTGTTGCCGAAGCCCGGCCCCTTGCCGCAGACGTCGCAGTTGGCAGCCACAGGAGTCACTCCAAGACTTCAGATCATTTACGTGAGACAACCCGCCGGACCAGCGGAGCACTCACGTGAACCGAACCGGACCAAGGGGAGAGCCCGGAACAGTTCCAGGCAACCGGAAGAGCATACAACGCTTGCTTCCGTTCAACGAAACTACCATGCCCGGCCGGGTGAGCGCTCCGGTCGCCGCGTCCGCCGCCCCCTCCCGGCCCCCGATAACCTGCCGGTACGACCCCTCGCCACTTGCCTGAACGTGTTGGTGTCCCTCAGGCCATCACGGCGTCCCACTCCGGAGGAGACCTGGTGCTGCACACGCTCGACGCCCCGGCCGTGCGCAGCTGGTGCCAACTGGCGCTGCGCGCGCTCGGCCAGGCCCGCGAGGAGATCGACGCACTCAACGTCTACCCCGTCCCGGACGGCGACACCGGCACCAACCTGTACCTGACCGTGGAGTCGGCCGCCGCCGAGGTGGAGAGCCGCTTCGCCGACCCCGGCGCCGGCCCGGCGCCCGGCCTCGCCGAGACCGCCCGGGCGATGGCCCGCGGCGCGCTCCTCGGCGCCCGCGGCAACTCCGGGGTGATCCTCGCCCAGTGGCTGCGCGGCACCGCCGAGAAGCTCGCCGAGGGCGGCGGCGCCGACCAGCTGCGGGCCGCCCTCCAACGCGCCGCCGACTCCGCGTACCAGGCGGTCGCCGAGCCGGTCGAGGGCACCCTGCTGACCGTCGCCCGGACGGCCGCCCGGGGGGCCGCGCTGGCCGGCGACGGGCTCGGGCAGGTCGCCGAGGCCGCCCACCGGGCCGCCCGCGAGGCACTGCGGCACACCCCCGAACAGCTCCCCGTCCTCGCCGAGAACGGGGTGGTGGACGCCGGCGGCCGCGGCCTGGTCGCCGTCCTCGGGGCGCTCGCCGACGCGGTGGCCGGCCACCAGCCGATGGGCCCGGTCGCGCTGCGTGACGACCTCCGGCCGGTGGAGAGCTGCGAACTCCACCTGCGGCCGCCCGGCCCCGGCCACCCCGCCTTCGAGGTGATCTACCTGCTGGACGCGCCCGACGAGGCGCTGCCCGCGCTGCGCGAGCGGCTCGCCGGGCTCGGCGACTCGCTGGTGGTCGGCGGCGGCGACGGCCTGTGGAACGTCCACGTCCACGTCGACGACGCGGGCGCCGCCGTCGAGGCCGGGGTGGAGGCCGGGCGTCCGCACCAGATCCGGATCACCCACTTCGCCGAGGCCGCCGCCCGCTCCGGCGCCGCCGCCGGCCGCGGCGAGCCCGAGCGGCGGGTCCGCGCGGTGCTCTCGGTGGTCTCCGGCGCGGGCCTCGCCGAGCTCTGCGAACAGGCCGGCGCGGTCGTCCTGCACGCCGAGCCCGGCCGCCCGCCGGCCAGCGCCGAACTCACCGCCGCCGTGCGCCGCGCCGCCGCCCGCGAGGTGGTGCTGCTGCTCAACGACCCCGAACTGCGGGCCGCCGCCGGCGCGGCCGCCGACCAGCTGCGCGAGGAGGGCGTGCGGATCGCGGTGCTGCCCACCCGCTCGCCGGTCCAGGGCCTGGCCGCGCTCGCCGTGCACGAGGCCGGCCGGCGCTTCGACGAGGACGTGGTCGCGATGACCTCGGCGGCCGGTGCCACCCGGTACGCCGAACTGGCCGTCGCCGAGGGCGAGTCCTGGACGATGGCCGGGGTCTGCCAGGCCGGCGACGCGCTGGGGCTGATCGACGGGGACGTCGCGGTGATCGGCGGCGCCCTGGCCGAGGTCGGCGAGAGCGTGCTGGACCGGATGCTCGCCGGCGGCGGCGAGCTCGTCACCCTGATCCTCGGCGAGGGCGCCCCCGAGGGCCTCGCCGAGCGGCTGGTCGCCCGCGCCCGGCACAGCCGGCCCGAGGTGGACGCGGTGGTCTTCCACGGCGGCCAGGAGTCGGCGCCGCTGCTGATCGGCGTGGAGTGAGCGGCGGAGTGCGCGGTGGAGTGAGCGCTCGGCGCGGCGTGAGCGCCCGGTCTGTCGGTCCGGTGGTGTAAACAAGGCCCTGATGGGCGCTCTCGATGAACCACTGACCAAGCTCGTCGGCGACCGGACCGCCAAGGTGCTCGCCGACAGCCTCAAGCTGCGCACGGTCGGGGACCTGCTGCACCACTATCCGCGCCGCTACGTCGAACGCGGCCAGCTCACCAGCCTGGACGAGCTGGAGATCGACGAGCACGTCACCGTGCTGGCCCGGATCGAGAAGGTCACCCTGATCCCCTTCCGAGGCCGCAAGGGCGACCGGCTGGAGGTGGTGGTCACCGACGGCCGCAGCCGGCTCTCGCTGGTCTTCTTCAACCAGGGCTGGCGGCAGAAGGAGCTGCGACCGGGGACGCAGGGCCTGTTCGCGGGCAAGGTCGGGGTGTTCAACCGGGCCCGCCAACTGGCCTCCCCCGACTACCAGTTGCTCGACGAGGATGCGGGCTCCGACGCGGCGAAGCAGTTCGCCGGCCGGCTCATCCCGGTGTACGGCGCCAGCGCCCAGATGCCCAGCTGGAAGCTCTCGCTCTGCGTGGAGACGGCGCTCACCAAGCACCTGTCCGACGTCGGCGAGCCGCTGCCCGCCGAACTCCGCGACCGGCACGACCTCATCGCGCTGCCCGAGGCGCTGGAGCTGATCCACCGCCCGCGGAGCCAGGCCGACCGCGAGCGCGCCCAGGAGCGGCTCCGCTGGGACGAGGCGTTCGTCCTCCAGGTCGCCCTCGCCCAGCGCCGGGCCGCCGACTCCGCCCTCCCCGCCAAGCCGCGCGAGGCCCGCCCCGGCGGCCTGCTGGACGCCTTCGACGCCCGCCTGCCGTTCACCCTCACCGACGGCCAGCGGAAGGTCTCCGCCGAGATCGCCGCCGACCTGGCCACCGAGCACCCGATGCACCGCCTCCTCCAGGGCGAGGTCGGTTCGGGAAAGGCCCAGCCGCTCGACTCCCTGGTGCTGACACCCGACGGTTTCAAGACCATGGGCAGCGTGCGGGTGGGGGACCTTGTGGTGACTCCCTCGGGCGAGCTCGCTCCCGTCACCGGGGTGTTCCCGCAGGGCGAGCGCGAGGTCTGGCGGCTCCTGCTCTCGGACGGCAGTTCGGTGGAGTGCGACGACGAGCACCTCTGGATCGTCGCGACGAGCTGCGCGTGGCACCGGGGCGAACGGCCGAAGGTCCTGACGACGCGGGAGATCCGCCAGGACCTCCACAAACGGAACGGGTCGTCGAAGTGGTATCTGCCGCAGGCCGTGCCGGTCGACCTGGGCCCTGACGACGGACAGCCCCTCGATCCGTACCTGATGGGCCTCCTCCTCGGCGACGGGACGTTCCGCCACCAGCTGGGATTCTCCACGGCCGACACCGAGATCCGGGACGCCGTCGTCGCCGCCGTACCGGCGGAATGCGTGGTCGTCCCGTCGTCCAACAGGCCGTACGACTACGGGATCAATCTGGCCGGCCCGCGTGGTGGGGCACGCCGGAACCCGGTGATCCAGGCACTGAGGGACTTCGGCCTCTGGGGGCTGACCTCGCACGACAAGTTCGTGCCCGCGGGCTACAAGAACACCTCGGTCAAGCAGCGACTCGCCGTTTTGCAGGGTCTGCTGGACACGGACGGCACGGTCGGCCGCGGTGGCCACGACGTTTCGTTCTGCAGTGCCTCGCCCCGACTCGCGGACGACGTCGCCTGGTTGGTGCGGTCGCTGGGCGGCCACGCCCGGGTGCGGCCGAAGAAGGCCGCCTTCGTGGTGTCGGTCGCGCTGCCGGCGGAGTACCCGCCGTTCCGCCTGTCCAGGAAGGCCGGGCGGGTGGCGGAGCGGCCCACGTACAACACGTTCCGCCGGGGCATCCGCCAGGTCGAGCACGTAGGCCGCAAGCCGGTCCAGTGCATCAGCGTCGGGCACCCGGACGCGGCGTACGTGACCGACAACTTCACGGTCACACACAACACGCTGGTGGCTCTGCGGGCCATGCTGGCCGTGGTGGACGCCGGGGGGCAGGCGGTGCTGCTGGCGCCCACCGAGGTGCTGGCGCAGCAGCACCACCGCTCGATCGTCGAGATGATGGGCGACCTCGCCGAGGGCGGCATGCTCGGCGGCGCGGACCTGGCCACCAGGGTGGTGCTGCTCACCGGGTCGATGGGCGTCCCGGTCCGGCGGCAGGCGCTGCTCGACATGGCCTGCGGGGACGCCGGCATCGCGATCGGCACCCACGCGCTGATCGAGGACAAGGTGCAGTTCCAGGACCTCGGCCTGGTCGTCGTCGACGAGCAGCACCGGTTCGGCGTCGAGCAGCGGGACGCGCTGCGGGCCAAGGGCGAACAGCCTCCGCACCTGCTGGTGATGACAGCCACCCCGATCCCGCGCACCGTCGCGATGACCGTCTTCGGGGATCTGGAGACCTCGGTGCTGGACCAGCTGCCGGCCGGGCGCTCGCCCATCTCCACCCATGTGGTGCCGGCCGTCGAGAAGCCCAACTTCCTGGCCCGGGCCTGGGAGCGGGTCCGCGAGGAGGTGGCCAAGGGCCACCAGGCGTACGTGGTCTGCCCGCGGATCGGCGACGAGGAGCCGGAGGAGGCCAAGGGCGCGAAGGGGGCGAAGGGCGCGAAGAAGAAGCGCCGGGCCCCGGAGGACTTGGAGGAGCTGCTCGACGACGCGCCGGACGAGGGCGCGGCGCCCGACGGCGACCGGCGGCCCCCGCTGTCCGTCGTGGAGACCGCCGGGAAGCTGCTGGCCGGCCCGCTGGCCGGGCTGCGGGTGGAGATCCTGCACGGCCGGCTCGCCCCCGACGCCAAGGACGAGGTGATGCGCCGGTTCGCCGCCGGGGAGGTGGACGTGCTGGTCGCCACCACGGTCATCGAGGTCGGCGTCAACGTCCCCAACTCCACCGCGATGGTCATCATGGACGCCGACCGGTTCGGCGTCTCCCAGCTGCACCAGCTGCGCGGCCGGGTCGGGCGAGGCTCCGCCCCCGGGCTCTGCCTGCTGGTCACCGACATGCCGGCGGCCAGTGCCGCCCGGGCCCGGCTGGACGCGGTGGCGGGCACCCTGGACGGCTTCGAGCTCTCCCGGATCGACCTCGAACAGCGCCGCGAGGGCGATGTGCTGGGCCGGGCGCAGTCCGGGGTGAAGTCCTCGCTCAAGGTGCTCTCGGTGCTGGAGGACGAGGAGGTCATCGTGACCGCCCGCGCCGAGGCCACCCGGCTGGTCGCCGAGGATCCGGACCTCGCCGCCCACCCGGACCTGCGCACGGCGCTGGAGAGCCTGCTCGACGAGGACCGCGCCGCCTACATGGAGAAGGGCTGACCGGCCCGCCCGCGCCCGCCGACCGGATCCTCGGCCGGGCCCGATTGTCAGACCCTCGGGAGAGAATGAAGGTGTTCAGGACGCACCCCCAAGGTGCGTTCCTGGCGCGACACTTGGGGGTTTTGCCATGGCATTCCGTCATCTCAACGAGCTCCCGCTGGGCGACAAGGTCTTCCGGATCGAACTCGCCAGCGACGACGACCGCGAGGTCACCCTCACCCTCGCCGGCTGGCGCGAGGGGGCGGCCGCCACCCCGCTCGCCTCCGGCAAGCTGCGGCTGCCGGTCGAGGACGTCGCCTCGCTGCGGATCGCGCTCAACCGCGCCCTCCGGGCCCTGGCGATCGTCGCCGACGTCTCCGAGCCCATCCCCGACCGCGACGTGCTGCGCGAGCTCTACCCCGGCCACGGCGCCCCCTGGGTGCCGCAGCACGAGGAGGAGCTGGTCCGGCGCTTCCACGAGACCGAGACCGTCGCCCGGATCGCCGCCCGCTTCGGCCGTACGCCCGACTCCGTCCGCACCAAGCTGCGCGAGCTCGGCCACGACCCGCGCCGCCCCGAGTACTGCCCGCCCGACGGCTGCCTGTCCTGGTCCCGCTACGCCTCGCCGTCGCTGCTCGGCGCGGCCGTCCCGGCCCAGTCGGCGGGCTCCGAGGCGAGCTGACCCGACCCGGGGGGAATCGAGGGGGAATCGAAGGGGCGTCCCGCGCGGGGCGCCCCTTCGGCGTGAGCGGAGGGCGGTGATCGGGATAGCGTGGTCGGGCAGCGACGAAAGGACCCTCCACCACCATGACCCGCGTGATCGCCGGGGCGGCCGGCGGCCGCCGGCTGGCCGTACCGCCCGGCCGGGGCACCCGACCGACCTCCGACAAGGCCCGCGAGGCGATGTTCTCCACCCTGGAGGCGCTGCGCGGCACCCTGCACGGCGCCCGGATGCTGGACCTGTTCGGCGGATCGGGCGCGGTCGGGCTTGAGGCGCTCTCGCGCGGGGCCGAGCACGTGCTGCTGGTCGAGGCGGACGCCCAGGCGGCCCGGGTGATCCGGGAGAACGTCCGGACGGTCGCCCTGCCGGGCGCGCTGGTGCAGGCCGCCAGGGCCGAGAAGGTCATCGCCGGGCCCGCCCCGGAGGCGCCCTACGACCTGGTGTTCCTCGACCCGCCGTACGTCGTGACCGACGACGAGGTCCGCGAGATGCTGCTCACACTGTCGGCCGGGGGCTGGCTCGCGGAGGACGCGCTGGTCACCGTGGAGCGCAGCACCCGCGGCGGCGAGTTCGGCTGGCCGGAGGGTTTCGAGGTGCTGCGGTCCCGTCGCTACGGCGAGGGCACGCTCTGGTACGGTCGCGCCGCCGACGAGACCCGCCACCACCCCTAGCGGGCCCGGGCCCGCAGCATTCCCGTCACCCCACGAGGGAGCACACACGCCATGCGCCGCGCCGTCTGCCCCGGGTCCTTCGACCCGATCACCAACGGTCACCTCGACATCATCGAGCGGGCCTCGAAGCTGTACGACGTGGTGCACGTCGCGGTCGCGATCAACCGGAACAAGCAGGGCATGTTCACCATCGAGGAGCGGATCGCCCTCATCGAGGAGACCACCGCCCAGTACGGGAACATCGTGGTCGAGTCGCACCTCGGCCTGCTGGTGGACTTCTGCCGGGAGCGGGACATCCCGGCGATCGTCAAGGGACTGCGCGCCGTCAGCGACTTCGACTACGAGCTGCAGATGGCCCAGATGAACCACGGCCTGACCGGGGTCGAGACGCTCTTCCTGCCGACCTCGCCGACGTACAGCTTCCTCTCCTCGACCCTGGTGAAGGAGGTCGCCTCCTACGGCGGCGACGTCTCCCACCTGCTGCCGGAGACGGTGCACCGCCGGCTGGTCGAGCGGATCGCCGAGCGGCGGGCCCAGCAGTAGGTCCGGGCGGTCCGGCCGACGGTGACCGGCGGAGGTTGACCGGCGGAGGTTGACCGGCCGAGAGTGACCGGCCGTCCGATTCTGCCGGTTCGTCACGGTATGCCCGGCAGGTGGCGGGGCGGCCCCGTCCGGGCGTTGTGACCACGCCCGGCGGTGGCCGTACAGTCTGTATTCCTGCCCTGCGGTGACGTCCACCGCGCCGGGCGCTGCCTCCGCCGGACCTCGGCGGCACACGGAAAGACGAATCCCCGTGGACGTGCAGAACAAGGTCGACGAGATCGTGGCGGCCGTCGAGAACGCCCGCTCGATGCCCATGTCGGCCTCCTGCGTGGTGAACCGTGCCGAGCTGATCGCTCTGCTCCAGGACCTCCGGGCGGCCCTGCCGACCGAGCTGGCCCAGGCCCAGTCGGTGATGGCCGACCACGAGTCGATGGTCGCCGGCGCCCAGGCCGAGGCCGACCGGATCATCCAGGGCGCGCACGCCGAACGCGGTTCGCTGATCTCCGACACCGAGGTGGTCCGGCGCGCCCAGGCCGAGGCGGACCGGATCCTCGCCGAGGCCCGCGCCGAGGTCGACACCAAGCGCGCCGAGGCCGACGACTACGTGGACAGCAAGCTGGCCAACTTCGAGGTCGTGCTCACCAAGACGCTCGGCGCGGTCGGCCGCGGCCGCACCAAGCTGCGCGGCGACGCGAGCGTCTTCGAGACCGAGTACGAGGGCGAGACCGACGGCGAGGAGTTCCAGCCGCAGCGGATCAGCCCGAGCCCCGAGGTCGACGAGTACGTCGATGTGAAGCTCGCCACCCTGGAGAACGTGCTCGGCGCGACCCTGGAGGCGGTCGGCAAGGGCCGCGACAAGCTGCTCGGCAAGCGGTCGATCGACGAGCTCGGCGCCTACCTGGCCGCCGCCGACGAGGCGCAGCACGCCAAGGAGCGCGCCGAGGCGGTCGCGGCCGGCTTCGCCGCGGACGCGGACGGCAGCGAACTGGCCTGGTACCGCGAGGAGGTGCCGCAGCAGCAGACCTGGCCGGAGCAGACCCCGGCCGCGGCCGGCTGGCAGGCGCCGGGAGCGGACCAGTACGCGGTCGCGCAGCAGGGCGGCGCCCAGTACGCCGAGGTGTACGGCGGCGGCTTCGACCCGGCCGGCGGCCAGAACGCGGACCCCTACGGCGGGCAGTGGGGCCAGCCCGGGCCGGAGGCCGGGGGCGGCTACCCGCAGCAGCACCAGGGCTACCCCGAGGGCCAGCAGGCCGGCTACGGCTACCCGCCCCAGCAGCAGGGCTACGACCAGCAGCAGCAGCAGTACGGCGGGGGCGGCTACGACTACCCGCAGCAGCCGGCCCACCCGCCGGCGCCGGTGCCGCAGCAGAACCAGGCCGGACTGGACGAGACCAGCTTCTTCGACACCAGCATGATCGACATGACCAGGCTGCGGGAGCTCGGCGGCCGCTAGAGCCTGCCCGGCCGCCGGCGGAGCGCCCGCTCCCCGGCGACCGGGAGCACGGTCGGGAGTGCGGCCGGGAGCGAAGTTGGGCCTGGCGGGAGACTCGGGTAGTCTGACCACTCCGGCCTCTCCGTGTCGGGCTGTCGGTCTGCCCGCGCATCGCCCGACGAGCAGCGCCGCGCATCAGAAGATCCCCCCAGGAAGTCAGGACACCTTGAACCGCCTCGACCACCGCGACCCCCTCGTGTTCGACACGCACGAGCTGGGCCGTCGTCCGGGTGCGCTGCGCAAGGTGTCCCGCACCCTGGAGGCCCCCGAGGGCCTCGGGATCATCGATGTGATCGGCGTTCCGGAGAAGAGCGAGCTCACGCTGGAACTCCGCCTGGAGTCCGTGGTCGAGGGCGTGCTGGTCACCGGCGTCGCCGAGACCCTGGTCGAGGGCGAGTGCGTCCGGTGCCTGGAGCCCGTCGAGTTCGACCTCGACGTGGACTTCCAGGAGCTGTACTACTACCCGGAGTCCGACGAGCGCCACCGCGCCCGGACCGCCGGGACCGAGGACCTCGACGAGGACTCGGAAGAAGAGACTTACCGCCTGGAGGGCGATTTCTTCGACCTCCAGCCGGTGCTGCGTGACGCGGTGGTGCTCGCACTGCCGCTGCAGCCGGTGTGCCAGGAAGACTGCCTGGGTCTGTGCTCCGAGTGCGGGGCGCGCCTGAGCGACGACCCGGCGCACCACCACGATGCCGCCGACCCCCGGTGGGCGGCTCTGCAGGGACTCTCCGCCGCCCCCGGCGACGAGGGTGACGGAACCGAGAACAGCGACACCCGTGAGGGTCTCGCCGAGAACCAGGAGAAGTAGCCGTGGCTGTTCCGAAGCGGAAGATGTCGCGCAGCAACACGCGCCACCGCCGTTCCAACTGGAAGGCCGTTGTCCCGGCCCTCGTGGCGTGCGACCGCTGCCACGAGCCGAAGCTGGGCCACATCGCGTGCCCGAGCTGCGGCACGTACAACCGCCGCCAGGTCCTCTCGGTCTGATCGGCGGGGTGCACGGATCGATGTCGGACGGTAACTCCTCCCGCAAGGCGACCACCGCCCCGAAGGCTCCTTCGGGCGGCGGAAAGGCCGGCGGGCCGGCTTCGACCGAATACGACGTCCTGGAAGGGCGCCTCGGGTACACGCTCGAGCGCGCCCTTCTGGTACGTGCCCTGACCCACCGCTCGTACGCGTACGAGAACGGTGGCCTGCCCACCAACGAGCGCCTGGAGTTCCTCGGCGACTCGGTGCTGGGCCTGGTGGTGACCGACACCCTCTACCGCGTCCACCCGGACGTCCCGGAGGGCACGCTCGCCAAGCTGCGCGCCGCGGTGGTCAACTCGCGCGCGCTCGCGGACGTCGGCCGGGGCCTGGAGCTCGGGACGTTCATCCGGCTCGGCAAGGGCGAGGAGGGCACCGGCGGCCGCGACAAGTCGTCGATCCTCGCCGACACCGTCGAGGCCGTGATCGGCGCTGTCTACCTGGACCAGGGTCTGGACGCGGCCACCGAGTTCGTCCACCGCCTGTTCGACCCGCTGATCGAGGAATCCTCTCAGCTGGGCGCCGGCCTGGACTGGAAGACCAGCCTCCAGGAGCTCACCGCCTCGGTGGGCATCGGAGTGCCGGAGTACGTGGTCGAGGAGTCCGGTCCGGACCACGAGAAGACCTTCACCGCCGCGGCCCGGGTGGCCGGCGAGGACTTCGGCAGCGGCGTCGGCCGCTCGAAGAAGGAAGCCGAGCAGAAGGCCGCCGAGAGCGCCTGGCGGGCGATCAAGGAGAAGTACGCCGACCGCCTGCCGAGCGGCGCCTGAGCACGCAGTAGCCTTCCTCCTGCAGAGCCGAGTCCGTTCCGCAGGAGGCGTGTTCCCGTGCCCGAACTTCCCGAGGTCGAGGTCGTCCGCCGCGGTCTGGCGAACTGGGTCGCCGGGCGGACCGTCGCCGGCGTGGACGTGCTCCACCCGCGCGCGGTGCGTCGGCAGCCGGCCGGCGCGGCGGACTTCGCGGCCCGGCTCACCGGCACCACGCTCGGCGCAGCTCAGCGCCGCGGCAAGTACCTCTGGGTGCCGCTGGCCGGCCCGGGCGAGGGATTCTCGCTGATCGGCCACCTGGGCATGAGCGGCCAGCTGCTCGTCCAGGACCCGACGGTGCCCGACGAGACGCATCTGCGGGTGCGGCTGCGGTTCACCGACGGCGGGCGCGAGCTGCGCTTCGTCGACCAGCGGACCTTCGGCGGGCTGGCGGTCGAGGAGGCCGAGGACGGCGACCCCGAGGGCACCCCGGTCTCCATCGCGCACATCGCCCGCGACCCGCTCGACCCCCGGTTCGACGACGCCGTCTTCGTCGCGGCGCTGCGGGCCCGGCGCACCACGGTCAAGCGCGCGCTGCTGGACCAGACGCTGATCAGCGGGGTCGGCAACATCTACGCCGACGAGGCGCTGTGGCGCTCCCGGCTGCACTACGACCGCCCGACCGCGACGCTGACCCGGCCGCAGGTGGCGCTGCTGCTGGCGAACGCCCGGGCCGTGATGTCGGCGGCGCTGGCCGTCGGCGGCACCAGCTTCGACAGCCTGTACGTCAACGTGAACGGCGAGAGCGGCTACTTCTCCCGGGACCTCGACGCCTACGGCCGGGAGAACGAGCCCTGCCGGCGCTGCGGCACCGCGATCCGGCGGGCCGCCTGGATGAACCGGTCCAGCTACTTCTGCCCCCGCTGCCAGCGCGTACCGCGGCCGCGCAACGGGGGCTGACCCGCCCGCCCGGGCGGGCTCAGTGCTTGGCGAGCTCGGGCTTGGTCGGCTCCTCGGCGTCGGGCAGGCCGCCGTGGGTGTCCTGGCCGAAGTAGGCGACGCCGACCGCCGAGACCACCGCGAGCAGGAAGCCGGCCACCCCGAGCCAGCCCAGCCCGGCCTTGGAGGAGTCGCCGAGCCAGAGCACCCCGACCGCGCCGGGCAGCACCGTCTCACCGACCACCAGGGCGGCGGTGGCGCCGTTCACCGAACCGATCTGCAGGGCCACGGTGTGCACGTACATGCCGCCGATGCCGCCGACCAGGATCGCGTACAGCGCCGGGTCGGAGAGCAGGCTGCCGAGGTCGAAGGGCTCGACGCCGTTGAGGATGCGCACGCCGACGCCGAGCGCGCCGAAGCCGAGGCCGGAGAGCAGACCGGCGACGATCGCGCCGTTGGCGCCCATCCGGCGCACCAGCAGGCTGCCGCCCACCAGCAGCACGGTGGTGATCCCCAGCAGCCACCAGTGGAAGGGCATCGCGGCGTGGTGGCCGCCCTCCGGGCCTGCGGAGACCGCGAGCAGCACGAGCGCCGAGCAGAGCACGCCGATCGAGGCCCACTCCAACTGCTTGAGCCGGATGCCGAGCAGCTTGATCGACAGCACCGCGGTGATCACCAGGTTGGCGCTGATGATGGTCTGGGAGAGGAACAGCGGCAGCAGCCGGGCGGCCAGCGCGCCGAGCCCGAAGCCGATGAAGTCCAGCACCGTGCCGAGGATGAACTCCCAGGTCACGGCGGCCTTGGCGGTGGAGGAGAGGCTCGGCCCGCCGTGCTCGGTGGTGCCGGTGGAGGCGCCGCCCTTGGCGGCCTCCTCGCGGGCGGAGCGCCGGGATCCGACGGCCTGCAGGACCGAACCGGTGCCGTAGCAGGCGGAGGCCGCCACAGCGGTGACGAGGCCGATGATCACGCGGTGCTCCGATCAGGAGGGGTGGGGCGGGATGGTCAAGAGGGCGGGATGGTCAAGAGATGGTCATGGGGCGGCGGTACGGCCACCACTATGCCTGGTCGCGGGGTACGGTCGGGACGCCCCGTGGAGCCGTCCGGGCCCGCCGGGACACGCCGGGAGCGACGACCGGGCCGCCGACCGGGTTCCCGACCGGGTGCGCTTCGGGGGCGGCCGGCCGAAAGATCATCCCGGAGAAGGGGTCCCACCCCGGCGGACGGTGGGGGTCCCCGCGCGGACCGTACCCGATCGGTATGCCGTGACCGGGGGTCGGTGGAGGTAGCGTCGATGGCATGAGAACCCTTGCTCGACGAGGTTCCCGAGGCGCCGGGCCGCTGGCCCTCGTGGCGGCGCTGCTCGGGCTGCTGCTCCTGCTGGCGCCGACGGCCTCGGCGGCGGGCGGCCTCGACGAGGCCGCCGCCACGCTCAAGCAGGGCCGGGTGTACGTCGACCCGGCCATGGCGGGCCGGTTCGGCCAGGCCCAGGCCGACGCGCTGACCGAGAAGATCCGCGAGGCCGACAAGCCGATCTTCGTGGCGGTGGTCCCGGCGGCCGACCCGTACGGCGCCCGGACCGTCTTCGACGACCTGCGCACCAAGGTCGGGATCACCGGCACCTACGCGATCTGGCGCGGTGACCAGTTCCAGGCCCGCTCGGACAAGGCCGCGCTGCCCACCGCGAGCGCCGAGCGGATCGCCGGCGCGGCCTTCCGCGCGCACTCCGGCGACATCGACGCCACCCTGAACGACTTCGTCGACACCGCCGCCCCGCAGATCAAGGGGCACGGCGTGAACAGCGAGGCGGGCGGCGTCTCGATCGCCGCGGTGGTCGTCCCGCTGGCCCTGCTGGCGCTGGCCGGCGCCGGGGTGTTCCTGCTGTTCCGCCGCTCCAAGCGGCGCAAGGAGGAGCAGCGCCGGGCCGAGCTGGCCCAGGTGCGCCGGGTGGTGGACGAGGACATCACCGCCTACGGCGAGGAGCTGGACCGGCTCGACTTCGTCCCGTCCGCGCCGGACGCCGACGACACGCAGCGCGGTGACTACACCCACGCCCTGGACTCGTACGAGAAGGCCAAGCGCCTGATGGACGAGGCCAAGGGGCCGGCGGACGTGAAGCCGGTCACCGAGGCGCTGGAGGACGGCCGGTTCGCGCTGGCCACCCTGGAGGCGCGGCGGGAGCGGCGCCCGGTGCCGGAGCGGCGTCCGCCGTGCTTCTTCGACCCGCGGCACGGCCCGTCCGTGCGGGACGCCGACTGGGCCCCGGCGGGCGGCGCCGCCCGCTCCGTCCCGGTCTGCCCGGCCGACGCGGACCGGCTGGCGGCCGGGCAGGACCCGGACATCCGGACGGTGCCGACCGAGCACGGCCCGCAGCCGTACTGGAACGCCGGCCCGGCGTACGGCCCGTGGGCCGGCGGCTACTTCGGCGGCTTCGGCGGCGGCGGTCTGCTGCCGGGGCTGCTGGTCGGCACCATGCTCGGCTCGATGATGGCCACCCCCGCGTACGCGTACGGCCCGGGTGACGCCGGCGCCGGCTACGAGGGCGGGGACCAGTCCGGCGCCGACTACGACTCCTCCGACTTCGGTGGCGGCTTCGACGGCGGCGGCGACTTCGGCGGGGGTGGGGACTTCGGTGGCGGCGGGGACTTCGGCGGGGGCTTCTGACCCCGGCACCCGGCCGGGCTCCCCGGCCCCGGGTGGACGGTGGCGGGCCCCGCCGCCCCGTGACGCGGGTGCCCGCCCCGGCGGATAGGGTCGGGGGCATGCACGGTCGCGACGCCCACAGCGAGGAGCCGGTCCGGGTCACCGCCTGGGTGCGCGGCAAGGTCCAGCAGGTCGGCTTCCGCTGGTGGACCAGGGCGCGGGCGCTGGAGATCGGCCTGACCGGCTACGCGAGCAACCTCGGCGACGGCCGGGTGCAGGTGGTGGCCGAGGGGCTCGCCCCGGAGTGCGAGCAACTGCTCGCGCTGCTCAGGGGCGCGGACACGCCCGGCCGGGTCAGCGGAGTGACCGAGATCTGGACCGCCGTCGGCCCTGGTTACGAGGGGTTCGAGATCCGCTGAACACCCCTGCGGCCCGGGCGCCGCGCGGATCGATCGAAAACGAATGGCAACCGGCGGTGTCGTACGGTTGCCATCCGGGCAGACTCGTGGTTGACTCCGCATCGAACGATGATCCACGAGCCTGTGGTGGACCTTCCTCCTCGGCCGCCGGGCGTGACGACACCGCCAGGCAGGTGACAGGGGCGCGGTAGCGTGCGGTGATCGTGTTGACCCGTACCGTCTTTGGTGAGACGCTGGAAGCCCGCGCACACGATCGCGTCATTCCGGTAGGTGCATGCCCTCGTGAGCCCAGCTCACGGTGGCTGTGCCGTAGTGCCCAGCCAGCACTGCCGGTGCGCGCCGCGCGTGCGTCCCCCTTCCCCCTAGACCTGTACCGTTCCGGTTCGGTCACTCAGCGTGGAGGACCATTCATCATGGCAAAGGCGCTTCTCGGGTACGTCGGCGGCCCCGACCCGCGAATGCTCTCCGAGATGCGACGGCTGCAACAGCGCGTCCAGGATCTCGAAGCCGAACTCATCAAGATGCAGGCTGAGAACGACGCGCTCTCCGCTGTCGCCAACGAGCACTCGCTGCTCAGCAGCATCGATCTGGATCAGCGGGAGCCGGCTCTCACCTGAGTCCCGCCCGATCTCCCGGTCGACGCCGCTGTGCACTGAGCCGCCCCGAAAGGGACGCAGCTTGCAAGGGACGCCCCGCGTGGCGTCCCTTCGTCGTGTCCGGCGGCGCGTCGTGTCCGGCGGCGATCGCCGCAGGTGCGGGCGGATACAGTCGCTCGCAGGGCCCCGGCCAGGGCCCGGCGGGCGACGTGAGGAGACCGGCGCGTGCACCTGAAGAGTCTGACGCTGCGCGGGTTCAAGTCCTTCGCCTCCGCGACCACCCTGCGGTTCGAGCCCGGCATCACCTGCGTGGTCGGACCCAACGGCTCCGGGAAGTCCAACGTCGTCGACGCGCTCTCCTGGGTGATGGGCGAGCAGGGCGCCAAGTCGCTGCGCGGCGGCAAGATGGAGGACGTCATCTTCGCCGGCACCAGCGGGCGCGCCCCGCTCGGCCGTGCCGAGGTCAGCCTCACCATCGACAACACCGACGGCGCCCTGCCGATCGAGTACGCCGAGGTGACCATCACCCGGACGATGTTCCGCAACGGCGGCAGCGAGTACGCGCTCAACGGCGACACCTGCCGCCTCCTCGACATCCAGGAACTGCTCTCCGACTCCGGCATCGGCCGCGAGATGCACGTGATCGTCGGCCAGGGCCGGCTCGACTCCGTCCTGCAGGCCGACCCGATGGGCCGGCGCGCCTTCATCGAGGAGGCGGCCGGCGTCCTCAAGCACCGCAAGCGCAAGGAGAAGGCGCTGCGGAAGCTCGACGCGATGCAGGTCAACCTCAACCGCGTCCAGGACCTGGTGGCCGAACTCCGCCGCCAGCTCGGCCCGCTCGGCCGACAGGCCCGGATCGCCCGCCGGGCCGCCGGCATCCAGGCCGACCTGCGCGACGCCCGGCTGCGACTGCTCGCCGACGACCTGCTCGGCCTGCGCCGGGCCGTCGAGGCCGAGATCGCCGACGAACTGGCCCTGCGGCTGCGCCGCTCCACCGTCGAGCAGGAGCTCGGCCGGGCGATCGGGCGGGAGGCCGTACTGGAGGCGCAGGTCCAGCAGCTCGGCCCCGGCCTGGAGACGGCCCGGCAGACCTGGTACCGGCTCTCGGCGCTCGCCGAGCGCACCCGCGGCACCCTCGGACTGGCCGAGGCGAGGGCCCGGCACGCGGCCGCCGGCGGGCAGGCCGAGGAGCGGCGCGGCCGGGACCCGGAGGAGTTGGAGCGCGAGGCCGAACGGGTCCGGGAGGAGGAGGCCGCGCTGACCGAGGCCCTGAAGCAGGCCCAGGAGGCGCTCGACGAGGCGGTCGACGCGAAGGCGGAGCTGGAACGCGCCCTCGCCGCCGAGGAGCGCCGGCTCAAGGACGCCGCCCGGGCCATCGCCGACCGCCGCGAGGGGCTGGCCAGGCTCCAGGGGCAGGCCGCCGCCGCCCGCTCCAAGGCCGCCGCCGCCGAGGCCGAGATCGGCCGGCTCGCCGAGGCCCGGGACGAGGCCCTGCTGCGCGCCGGGGCCGCCCGGGAGGAGTACGAGGAGCTGAAGGCCCGGGTCGACGCCGAGGCCGAGGACGGCGAACGCGCCGACGGCGCGCACGAGGGCGCCCGGGAACGGCTCGCCGCCGTCGAGCAGGAGCTGGCCGCCGCCCGCGAGACGGCCGCCGCCGCCGAGCGCGAGCGGGCCGCGCTGACCGCCCGGCGCGACGCGCTCGCGCTCGGCCTGCGCCGCAAGGACGGCAGCGGCGCGCTGCTCGCCGCCGGAGACCGGCTGACCGGGCTGCTCGGCCCGGCCGCCGCGCTGCTGCGGATCACCCCCGGCCATGAGAGCGCCGTCGCCGCCGCGCTCGGTGCCGCCGCCGACGCGGTGGCCGTCGACTCGCCCGGCGCCGCCGCCGAGGCCTTGCGGCTGCTGCGCAAGGAGGACGCCGGCCGGGCCGCCCTGCTGATCGCCGACGCCCCCGAACCCGGGGCTGCGGCGGGGGAGTTGCCGCCGGGCGCCCGCTGGGCCGCCGAACTGGTGGACGGGCCGCCCGCGTTGCTGCCCGCCGTCGGCCGGCTGCTGGCCGGGATCGCGGTGGTGGACACCCTCGACCTGGCCGTCCGGCTGGTCGCCGCGCACCCCGCGCTGAGCGCCGTCACCGCCGAGGGCGACCGGCTCGGCGCCGCCTTCGCGCACGGCGGCTCCGGCGCCGCGCCCAGCCTGCTGGAGACCCGGGCGGCCGTGGACGAGGCCGCCCGGACGATCGCCGAACTCGACGTCCAGTGCGCCGAATCGGCCGAACGGCTGGCCGAACTCACCGAGCGGCGCCGCGAGTCGGCCGCCTCGGTGGAGCAACTCGCCACCCGGCGGCGGCAACTGGAACGCGCACGGGCCGAGGTGGCGGGCACCCTCGGGCGGCTCGGCGGACAGTCCAGGGCCGCCGCCGGCGAGGCCGAACGGCTGGCCGCCGCCGCCGACCGCGCCGAGGACGGCCTCGCCCAACTGCTCGCCACCGCCGAGGAGCTGGCCGAGCGGCTGGCGGTCGCCGAGGAGACGGCCGCCGACGGCGAGGACGAGCCGGACACCGCCGAGCAGCAGCGGCTGGCCGCCGCCGCCACCGCGGCCCGGCAGACCGAGCTGGAGTCCCGGCTCGCGGTGCGCACCCACGAGGAGCGGGTCCGCGCCCTGGCCGGGCGGGCCGACCGGCTGGACCGGGCCGCCCGCGCCGAGCGCGAGGCGCGCGCCCGGGCCGCCGAGCGCCGCCGGCGTGCCGAGCACGACGCCGCGGTGGCCGTGGCGGTCGCCGCAGGCGCCCGGCAGCTGCTCGCCTGCCTGGAGGTGTCGCTGGCCCGCGCGGACGCCGAACGCGCCGCGTTCGAGGAGACCAGGGCCGCCCGCGAGGCCGAGCTCAAGGAGCACCGCGGGCACGGGCGCGAGCTCAAGGACGAGCTGGACAAGCTGGTCGACGCCGGGCACCGCGACGAGGTGCTGCGGGCGGAGAAGCGGCTGCGGATCGAACAGCTGGAGGGCCGCGCGCTGGAGGAGTTCGGCATCGCCGGCGGCGAGCTGCTGGACTCCTACGGGCCGGACCGGCTCGTCCCGCCGTCCACGCCCGAGGAGGGGCGGGAGCCGGACGAGCCGCGCCCGTACGTCCGGGCCGAGCAGGAGAAGCGGCTGCGCGCGGCCGAGAAGGCGTACCAGCAGCTGGGCAAGGTCAACCCGCTGGCGCTGGAGGAGTTCGCGGCGCTGGAGGAGCGCCACCGGTTCCTCGGCGAGCAGCTGGACGACCTCAAGCGCGGCCGCCGCGACCTGCTCGACATCGTCAAGGACGTCGACCAGCGGGTCGAGCAGCTGTTCACCGCCGCGTACCACGACACGGCCGCGCAGTTCGAGGGCGTGTTCTCCCGGCTCTTCCCCGGCGGCGAGGGCCGGCTGGTGCTCACCGACCCGGACTCCATGCTCACCACCGGCGTCGAGGTGGAGGCCCGCCCGCCCGGCAAGAAGGTCAAGCGGCTCTCCCTGCTCTCCGGCGGCGAGCGCTCGCTCACCGCGGTGGCGCTGCTGGTCTCGATCTTCAAGGCCCGGCCCAGCCCGTTCTACGTGATGGACGAGGTCGAGGCGGCGCTGGACGAGACCAACCTGCGCCGGCTGATCGGGATCATGGAGGAGCTGCGGGAGAGTTCCCAGCTCATCGTGATCACCCACCAGAAGCTGACCATGGAGTCCGCCGACGCGCTGTACGGGGTGACCATGAAGGGCGACGGCATCTCCCAGGTGATCAGCCAGCGGCTGCGGGACGACCGGAGGGAACGCCGCTCCTGATCCACTTCGGATCCACGGCCGATCCGTTCCTGATCCGTTTCCGATCCGCTTCGCCGCCTGCGGTCCGCGCGGACCGGTGTCGCGGATACTGGGGGGATATGGAATACGTGATCCTTGCCGTAGTCATCGCGGTGGTCGCCGTCGGAGCGATCGCCGGACTCGTCGTTTCCGGCAGACGACGCCAGCAGCTGCCCCCGAAGTCGCAGGCGCCCGTCATCACGGCGCCCCCGACCCCGCGCGAGCCCGCCGTCGGCGAGGAGGCCGCGCCGCCCACCGAGGAACCGCGCCGCACCGTCGAGGAGGTGGAGCTCCCGGCCGCCCCCGAGGAGGAGGCCGAGGCGCCCGCCGAGCCGGCGGCCCCCGCTGTCGAGGTCCCCGAGCCCACCGCCGGCCGGCTGGTCCGGCTGCGCTCGCGGCTCTCCCGCTCCCAGAACACGCTGGGCAAGGGCCTGCTCTCGCTGCTCTCCCGCGAGCACCTCGACGAGGACACCTGGGAGGAGATCGAGGAGACCCTGCTGACCGCCGACGTCGGCGTGGCTCCCACCCAGGAGCTGGTCGAGCGGCTGCGCACCCGGGTGAAGGTGCTCGGCACCCGCACCCCGGACGAGCTGCGCGGCCTGCTGCGCGAGGAGCTGGTGGAGCTGATCGGCAAGGACGCCGACCGCACCGTCCACTCCACCAAGCACGAGGAGGGCCCCGCGGTCGTCCTGGTGGTCGGCGTCAACGGCGTCGGCAAGACCACCACCACCGGCAAGCTGGCCCGGGTGCTGGTCGCCGACGGCCGGACGGTGGTGCTCGGCGCGGCCGACACCTTCCGCGCCGCCGCCGCCGACCAGCTGCAGACCTGGGGCGAGCGGGTCGGCGCGCGCACCGTGCGCGGCCGCGAGGGCGGCGACCCGGCCTCGATCGCCTTCGACGCGGTCAAGGAGGGCATCGCCGAGGGCGTGGACACCGTACTGGTGGACACCGCCGGGCGACTGCACACCAAGACCGGCCTGATGGACGAGCTGGGCAAGGTCAAGCGGGTCGTCGAGAAGCACGGCCCGGTGGACGAGGTGCTGCTGGTGCTGGACGCCACCACCGGTCAGAACGGGCTGGTCCAGGCCCGGGTCTTCGCCGAGGTGGTCGACATCACCGGCATCGTGCTGACCAAGCTGGACGGCACCGCCAAGGGCGGCATCGTGGTGGCGGTCCAGCGGGAGCTGGGCGTGCCGGTCAAGCTGATCGGCCTGGGCGAGGGCGCCGACGATCTGGCGCCGTTCGAGCCGGGCGCGTTCGTGGACGCGCTGATCGGGGACTGAGGACCGCCGGTCCACCGAGGAAGGGTCCGCTCCCGCGAGGGGCGGGCCCTTCGGCGTACGCCCGGCGGTCCGGTGCCGGAGAGAGGTGCTCAGGCGATCCAGGCGGGTTCGGGGGTGCGCTCGCGGCCGCGGTGGCAGGCGTAGGCGAGGGTGCCCAGCAGCAGGCGGGCCTCGGGCGGGCAGCCCGCGTTGTCCCGGGTGGGTCGGCGCAGCCAGCGGACCGCGCCGAGGCCGGCCAGCACGGTGGGAGGCGCGGCGACGAAGCTGCCCTCGCCGTGACAGGTGAGGTCGAGCGCGGCGTCGTCCCAGCCCATCCGGTAGAGCAGGTCCGGCAGCCGGCGCGCGGTGCCGGCCGCGACCAGGAACTGCAGCCGCCCGGTGGGCGCGGCGAGCACCGGGCCGACCTGGGTGCCCATCCGCTCCAGCCGGACCAGCGCCTGCAGGCCGGCCTGCTCGGGGACGTCCAGGACGTCGAAGGCGCGGCCGGTGGGGAACAGCACGGAGACGTCCGCGCCGGGGCGGGCGGCCGGCCCGGCGCCGGGGACGGGGTGCAGGCCGGGCGCGGCGCAGCGCGGAGTGCCGCAGTGGCAGCGTTCCGGGGCGGTGGCGGCGGCGCGGGCCGGCTCGCCGACGACGACGGCCCAGCCCCACCGGCCGGTGTACTCCGCGGCCGCCTGGCTCGCGGTGACGCGGGTGCGGCGGCGCGCGCCCAGCGGTGCCAGCCGCAGGTGGCCCAGTCGAAGTTCGCCGAACAGGTTGTCCATGCCTCCCCCAACAGGTTCTGGTTGCCGATGGTTACGGGATGGTGACTTTGTGTTGATTGTCCGTTGCGTGGTGCGTTGTGCGGTGGCGGCGCGCAGCGCCCGGTGTGCGCCAGTTGCGGGGATGTGCCTCGGGCGCCGCCTTGTGGGGGCGGTGCGGATGCCGGATCGTCGTGTGCGCGGGTCGGCCGTCGATCGGTGCGGGCGGCGAAATCGCCTGTGGCGGCGGCGATTCGCCCGAAGGGCCGGGAGCCGGTGGGGACTTGGCGACCCGCATATGCCGGGCCGTCGGGACCTCCTTAGTGAACCGTCTGCCAACCCTGTTCGGTTCACTCCTGGGGGTGGCGAAAGGTGGCGTTTCGCCAGGGCCGCTCCCCGGGGCGTGGCCGGGGCGTTACGTTCAGCACACGGACCTCGTCGGCGAGTCCGCTCCGGGCCCTGGGGAGCCGGGAGTTGGGGAACTGACGGTTCGTCTGCGACGGCGGCGCCGAAGTTCGGTCGGCACCGCCGGCAAGAGCCCGCGACCGTCGGGCGTCACGATCGGGGGCCCCGCGGGGCCGGGCGGGATGGGGACGGACCCATGGCAGAGAAGCAACCCAACGAGAAGCTGACCACGTGGTTCGCCCGCAGCGGCTGGTCCAAGGGGGAGTTGGCCCGCCAGGTCAACCGCCGGGCCCGCCAGATCGGCGCCCACCACGTCTCCACCGACACCTCGCGGGTGCGCCGCTGGCTGGACGGCGAGCAGCCCCGCGAGCCGATTCCGAAGATCATGTCCGAGCTGTTCTCCGAGCGGTTCGGCTCGGTGGTCTCCATCGAGGACCTCGGCCTGCGCGCCGCCGTGCCGGTCTCCACCGTCGGCGGCGGCGTCGACCTGCCGTGGAGCGGCCCGCAGACCGTCCAGCTGATCAGCGACTACTCCCGCAGCGACCTCATGCTCAACCGGCGCGGCTTCCTGGGCACCTCGCTCGCCCTGACCGCCGGCGCCGCGCTGATCGAGCCGATGCAGCGCTGGCTCGCCCCGGGCCCGAACGGCACCCCCACCCCGATCCTGGCCGCCGCCAACGGCGGCGAGCCGTTCACCGGCCGGCTCTCCGAGCCCGAGCTGGAACTGTTGGAGCAGACCACCGTCATGTTCCGCCAGTGGGACGCGCAGAACGGTGGCGGGCTGCGCCGCAAGGCCGTGGTCGGCCAACTCCACGAGGTCACCGACCTGCTCCAGGAGACCTACCCGGAACAGACCACCAGGCGGCTGTTCCGGCTCACCGCCGAGCTGGCCCACCTGGCCGGCTGGATGTCCTACGACGTCGGCATGCACCCCAGCGCGCAGAAGTACTACGTGCTGGCGCTGCACGCCGCCAAGGAGGCCGGCGACCGCCCGTTCGGCGCCCTGATCCTCACCGACATGAGCCGGCAGATGATCCACCTCAACCGGGGCGAGGACGCGCTGGAGCTGATCCACCTCGCCCAGTACGGCAGCCGCGACACCGCCACCCCGCGCCAGCAGTCCCTGCTGTACGCGATGGAGGCGCGCGCGTACGCCACGATCGGCGAGGTGAACCGGTGCGCCCGGGCGATCCGGCTGGCCGAGGACACCTTCACCGACATCCGCGAGGGCGACGGCGACCCGGACTGGCTGAAGTTCTTCTCGCCGGCCGAGCTGAACGCCGAGAACGCCCACTCCTTCCGCGACCTCGCCTACCACTCCGACAACGCCGCGCTGTACGCCTCGATGTCGGCGCCGGTGATGGAGCGGGCCGTCGACCTGTTCCGCCAGGACGGCGACCACGTCCGCTCGTACGCCTTCAACCTGGTCGGCATGGCCAGCGTGCACCTGCTGCAGAACGAGCCGGAGCAGGCGGCGGTCTTCGCCGAGCAGGCGGTGGACATCGCGACCAAGGTCCGCTCCGAGCGGCTCAACTCGCGGGTGCGCAAGACCACCGAGGCGGCCTCGGACCGCTACCGGGGGGTGGACGCGGTCAGCCGGCTCAAGGAGCGGGTGGTTCAGGACATCCCGGAGTACGTCTCGGTGGTCTGAGCCGCCGCCGCGCCCCGTCCCCGTTCGCCGACCGTGCCGACCACCGACGGCGCGGTCGGTGCCCGTACCGGCGCCCGTTCGATACCGTTCTGTGCCCTTCCGTTCCGTGCCGTCGCGGGCACACCCCGTGTGTGGCGGAGGTACGGTAACCCGTCCCGGCCTGTGACATGGCCGTGGTTCACGTGGGTGTAACCCTGTCGTCGCCCCTGTCACGGCGGCGAAACAACCGGCCGCATCGGCCGAAATCAGTCTTCGGCACGCTCCTCCTCATCGCCGACGCCCCGGGTACACGGGACAGGAACCCGGGTGCGGATCGGCTCCAGTCAGGAGGAGACGCCGATGCCGGACGGCTTCAGCGCGGGTGACACCGCCTTCGTACTCATCTGTGCGGCCCTGGTCATGGTGATGACCCCGGGCCTCGCGTTCTTCTACGGGGGGATGGTCAGGGTCAAGAGCACGCTCAACATGCTGGCGATGAGCTTCCTCGCGCTGGGCATCGTCAGCGTGCTGTGGGTCCTCTACGGGTACTCGCTCAGCTTCGGGCCCGACGCGGGCGCCGGCCTGATCGGCAACCTGGACTTCATCGGGATGAAGGGGATCGGCCTCAACGACCTCGCCGGGACGATCCCGGTGACGGCGTTCTCCGCCTTCCAGTTGATGTTCGCCATCATCACCCCCGCGCTGATCAGCGGGGCGATCGCGGACCGCGCGAAGTTCACGGCCTGGGGCCTGTTCATCGCGCTCTGGGTGACCGTGGTCTACTTCCCGGTCGCGCACTGGGTGTTCTTCTTCGACGGCGGCAAGGGCGGCTGGCTCGGCGACCGCAACGGCGTGATCGACTTCGCCGGCGGGACGGCCGTCCACATCAACGCCGGTGTCGCGGGCCTGGCGCTCTGCCTGGTGCTCGGGAAGCGGATCGGCTTCCGCAAGGACCCGATGCGCCCGCACTCGCTGCCGCTGGTGATGCTCGGCTCCGGTCTGCTGTGGTTCGGCTGGTTCGGCTTCAACGCCGGCTCGGCGCTGGCCGCCAACGGCGTCGCGGCGATGGCCCTGATCAACACCCAGGTCGCCACCGGCGCAGCGCTGGTCGGCTGGCTGATCTACGAGAAGCTGCGGCACGGCGCGTTCACCACCCTGGGCGCCGCCTCCGGCGCGGTCGCGGGCCTGGTGGCCATCACCCCGGCCTGTGGTTCGGTCTCCCCGATCGGCGCGGTGGCCATCGGCCTCATCGCCGGAGCGGCCTGCGCGGCGGCGATCAGCCTCAAGTACCGCTTCGGCTTCGACGACTCGCTCGACGTGGTCGGGGTGCACGCGGTCGGCGGCGCCATCGGCTCGCTGCTGGTCGGCCTGTTCGCCACCGGGACGGTCGGCCAGACCGCCAAGGGCCTCTTCTACGGCGGCGGCTTCGGACAGCTGGGCAAGCAGGCGATGGGCGTGGCGGTGGTCGCCGTCTACTCCTTCGTGCTCTCCTGGCTGCTGGCCAAGGCGATCGACAAGACGATCGGGTTCCGGGTCTCGGAGGACGTCGAGGTGGCCGGTATCGACCAGGCCGAGCACGCCGAGTCCGCGTACGACTTCAGCGCGCTGGGCGGAGGCCTGGGCCGGTCCTCCGCCCCGGTGGCCGCCGCCACCGCCGCGAAGAGCACCGAGAACAGCACCGAGAAGACCGAGGTGGACGCCCGATGAAGCTCATCACCGCCGTCATCAAGCCCTACCGCCTGGACGAGGTGAAGGCCGCCCTGCAGGCCTTCGGCGTACACGGCCTGACCGTCTCCGAGGCCAGCGGCTACGGCCGGCAGCGCGGGCACACCGAGGTCTACCGGGGCGCGGAGTACACCGTGGACCTGGTGCCCAAGGTCAGAGTCGAGGTCCTGGTCGAGGACGAGGACGCCGAGCAGCTGATCGACGTGCTGGTCAACGCGGCCCGGACCGGGAAGATCGGCGACGGCAAGGTCTGGTCGATCCCGGTCGACACCGCCGTCCGGGTCCGCACCGGGGAACGCGGCCCCGACGCCCTCTAGCTCCGGGGAGAGCCGCCCGGTCACCCGGGCGCCCCGGCCGGACCACCCGGCAGGAGCGTTCGGCGGGACCACCCGGCGGTAACACTGGGCAGAACCTCAGCGGGCCTGCGACCTCCACGGTCGCAGGTCCGCCGACGGCGTTCCGGCGCCGTCCGACCGACCCGCACGACCACGGACGGGGACTTCGCATGGCCACCCACACCGACGACGCCCACTCCGGTCCGGCCGACCCCGGCCAGGACGGCCCCGCCGCCGCCCGGGCCCGGCTGCTCGCCGCCCCCGGACCCGGCGGCCGGACCCGCCGCACCGAACTGTCCGCGCGCACCGACGACTGGCTGGCCGGCCTGTTCGCCGACGCCGGCGCGCCCGCCGGGGTCGCCGTGGTCGCGGTCGGCGGCTACGGGCGCGGCGAACTCTCCCCGCGCAGCGACCTCGACGTGCTGCTGCTGCACGAGGGCCGGCTGGACCCGGAGCTGCCCGAGCGCCTCTGGTACCCGGTCTGGGACTCCGGCACGTCCCTGGACCACGCCGTTCGCACTCCGGCCGAGGCCCGGGCGGTGGCCGCCGCCGACCTCAAGGCGCAGCTCGGCCTGCTGGACGCCCGGCACGTGGCCGGCGACCCGGCGATCACCGCCGCGCTGCGCTCCACCGTGTTCGCCGACTGGCGGGCGGGCGCGGCGCAGCGGCTGCCCGAACTGCGCGAACTGGGCCGGGAGCGGGCCGAGCGGCACGGTGAGCTGTCCTTCCTGCTGGAGCCCGATCTGAAGGAGGCCCGGGGCGGGCTGCGGGACGTGGTCGCGCTCAACGCGATCGCCGCCAGCTGGCTGGCCGACGCGCCCCGGGAGGGCCTGGACGCCGCCGCCCTGCGGCTGGCCGACGTCCGCGACGCCCTCCACCTGGTCACCGGCCGGGCCACCGAGCGGCTCTCCCTCCAGGACCAGGACCAGGTCGCCGAGCGGCTCGGGGTGCTGGACGCGGACACCCTGCTGCGGCAGGTCTACGAGGCGGCCCGGACGATCGCCTACGCCTCCGACGTCACCTGGCGGGCGGTGGACCGGGTGCTGGCCGACCGTTCGACCCGGGGCCGCCGTCCGCACCGGCGCGCGTTCCCGTTCACCGGGCCGTTCGGCGGCCCGTTCGGCGCGGCCGGTCGCGGCGCGGGCGGGGTGGCCCGGGGCACGGTGGAGCGCCGGCCGCTCGCCGAGGGCGTGGTCGAGCAGGACGGCGAGGCGGTGCTCGCCCAGGGCGCGCGCCCCGCCGCAGACCCGGTGCTGCCGCTGCGCGCCGCGGCCGCCGCCGCGCAGAACGGGCTCACGGTCTCCTACGCGACGGTGCGCCGGCTGGCCGCCGAGTGCCGTCCGCTGCCGGTGCCCTGGCCGGACGAGGCGCGCGAGCAGCTGGTCACCCTGCTCGGCGCGGGCGAGGCCTGTCTGCCGGTCTGGGAGGCGCTGGAGGCGGAGGGGCTGATCACCCGGCTGCTGCCGGACTGGGAGCGGGTCCGCTGCCGGCCGCAGCGCAACGCGGTGCACCGCTGGACGGTGGACCGGCACCTGGTGGAGACCGCGGTGCAGGCCGCGGCGATGACCCGCCGGGTGGCCCGGCCGGACCTGCTGCTGGTGGCCGCGCTGCTGCACGACATGGGCAAGGGCTGGCCCGGCGACCACAGCGAGGCGGGCGAGGTGATCGTCCGCGACATGGCCGCCCGGATGGGCTTCGACCCGGAGTCGGTGGAGACCCTGGCGGTGCTGGTCCGCCACCACCTGACCCTGGTCGACACCGCGACCCGGCGCGACCCGGACGACCCGGCCACCGTCGAGGCCGTCGTCAAGGCGGTCGCCACGCTGCCGCGGCTGGAGCTGCTGCGGGCGCTGACCGAGGCGGACGCGCTGGCCACCGGTCCGGCCGCGTGGAGCCGCTGGCGGGCCTCGCTGGTGGACGGTCTGGCGGAGCGGGCCGCCGCCCGGCTGGCCGGGGCGCAGCCCTTCGCCGACCCCGGCCCGGAGAACCCGGCGGCCGGGGAGGCGGAGCCGACCGCCGAGCAGGAACGGCTGGCGGTGGAGGCGGCCAGGACCGGCGGACCGGCGCTCTCCCTGCTGGCCCAGGCCGAGCCGGACGCGACGGGCACCGAGGCGATGGGCGTACGGCTGCTGCTGGCCGTCCCGGACCGGCCCGGGCTGCTCGGCACCGTCGCCGGGGTGCTGGCCCTGCACCGGCTGGCGGTCCGCTCGGCGGGGCTGCGCGAGCTGGACCCGATCGGTGCCGGGCCGGTGCTGCTGCTGTCCTGGACGGTGGCCGCGGAGTTCGGCGAGCTGCCGGAGGCGGCGCGGCTGCGGGCCGACCTGCGCCGGGCGCTGGACGGCTCGCTGGACGTCGCGCGCCGGCTGGCGGAGCGGGACGCGGCGGCGCCGCGCCGGCGGGGGATCCCGACCCCGCCGCCGGTGGTCGCGGTGGCGCCCCCGGTCGCCTCGGCGAGCGCGACGGTGCTGGAGGTGCGGGCCCACGACGCCCCCGGGCTGCTGCACCGGATCGGCCGGGCGCTGGACGGCGCGGGGGTGCGGGTGCGGACCGCGCACGTCTCCACGCTGGGCGCGGACGTCGTCGACGCCTTCTACCTGACCGACGCGGAGGGTCGTCCGCTCTCCGCGCAGCGGGCCGGGGAGGTGGCGGCGGCGGTGCGGGCGGCACTGGGCTGAGGGGCCTGCTCGGGGGCCGGTTCGAGTCCCTCCCGGAGTCCCTCGTGGACTTCCCCCCAACCCGGGTGGAGACCGTCCCCGGACCGGCCGGATACCCTTGGGGACGACGACCGTACTCAGACCGATGCCGCAGAGGACCCGCGACGACGTGTTCGACACCCTTTCCGATCGCCTCGCAGCGACGTTCAAGAACCTCCGGGGCAAGGGCCGCCTGAGCGAGGCGGACATCGACGCCACCGCCCGCGAGATCCGCATCGCGCTGTTGGAGGCGGACGTCGCGCTGCCGGTCGTCCGGGCCTTCATCAAGCATGTGAAGGAGCGCGCGCTCGGCTCCGAGGTCTCCGGCGCGCTCAACCCGGCGCAGCAGATCATCAAGATCGTCAACGAGGAGCTCGTCAGCATCCTCGGTGGCGAGACCCGCCGGGTGCGGTTCGCCAAGACCGGCCCCACGGTGATCATGCTCGCCGGTCTCCAGGGTGCCGGTAAGACCACCCTGGCCGGCAAGCTCGGCCACTGGCTGAAGCAGCAGAAGCACACCCCGCTGCTGGTCGCCTGCGACCTCCAGCGCCCCAACGCCGTCAACCAGCTGCAGGTCGTCGCCGACCGCGCGGGTGTGGCGTTCTACGGCCCGCAGCCGGGCAACGGCGTCGGCGACCCGGTCCAGGTGGCCCGGGACTCGATCGAGTACGCCAAGCAGAAGCAGCACGACGTCGTCATCGTCGACACCGCCGGCCGCCTCGGCATCGACGCCGAGCTGATGCGGCAGGCCGCCGACATCCGGGCCGCGGTGAACCCGGACGAGGTCCTGTTCGTCGTCGACGCGATGATCGGCCAGGACGCGGTCACCACCGCGCAGGCCTTCCTCGACGGCGTCGACTTCACCGGTGTGGTGCTCTCCAAGCTCGACGGCGACGCCCGCGGCGGTGCCGCGCTCTCGGTCGCGCACGTCACCGGCCGGCAGATCATGTTCGCCTCCAACGGCGAGAAGGTCGACGACTTCGACGCCTTCCACCCGGACCGGATGGCCTCGCGCATCCTGGGCATGGGCGACGTCCTCTCGCTGATCGAGAAGGCCGGGCAGACCTTCTCCCAGGCCGAGGCCGAGAAGATCGCCGCCAAGCTGCGCGGCGGTCCGAAGGCGTTCACGCTGGACGACTTCCTGTCCCAGCTGGAGCAGGTCCAGAAGATGGGCTCGATCTCCAAGCTGCTGGGCATGCTGCCGGGGATGGGCCAGATCCGCGAGCAGATCAACAACATCGACGACAAGGACGTCAACCGCGTCGGCGCGATCATCAAGTCGATGACCCCGACCGAGCGCGCCGAGCCGGAGCTGATCAACGGCTCGCGCCGGGCCCGTATCGCCAAGGGCTCGGGCGTCCAGGTCGGCGAGGTGAAGAACCTGGTCGAGCGGTTCTTCGAGGCCCGCAAGATGATGTCGGCGATGGCCTCCGGCAAGGGCGTCCCCGGGATGCCGGGCATCCCGGGCATGGGTGGCGGCGGCAAGAAGAGCGCCAAGAAGGCCCCGGCCGCCAAGGGCAAGCGCAAGAGCGGCAACCCGCTGAAGCGGGCGCAGGAGGAGGCCGCGGCCGCCGAGCGCCGCGCGCTCGGCCCGGGCCAGGCGCCCGAGCAGGGTGGCGCGTTCGGCCTCGGCGCGGGCAAGGGCCCGGCCGACTTCGAGCTGCCCAAGGAGTTCAAGGACCTCCTGTAGTCCTGCCGCGGTCCCGCTTCCCGCGGGTCCTCGGACGTGCGGCCCACCGCCCGGCTCCCCGGGAGGTGGGCCGTTCGCATGCCCGATGGTCATCCGAGATGATGGTCCGATGCGAGTGACGATCAGGGCCCCGCGGGCCGAGGACGAGGGCGCGTACGCCGAGGCGGTCCGGCGGTCCGCCGAGCACATCGGCCGGTGGAACCCGGTCGAGCCGGACGCGCTGCCGGACCTGCTGGAGCGCCAGGGACCGGGTCTGCAGACCTTTCTGATCGTCGACCTGGAGACCGGGGGACTGGTCGGCAAGGTCAACGTGGCCAACATCGTGATGGGCCGCTTCTGCAACGGCTCGCTCGGCTACGACTCGTACCTGCCGTTCGCCGGCACGGGGCGGATGACCGAGGGCATGCGGCTGGTGCTGGACCGGTGTTTCGCCGGGCAGCCGGAGGGCGGGCTCGGCCTGCACCGGCTGGAGATCAACGTCCAGCCGGACAACGGGCGGTCGATCGCGCTCGCCAAGCGGCTGGGCTTCCGGCACGAGGGGTTCACGCCGCGGATGCTGTTCCTGCAGGGGGCCTGGCGGGACCACGAGCGGTTCGCGCTGACCGCGGAGGAGTGGCCGGGGTCGGCCGCGGTGGACGACCGGGGCTGACCGGTGCGGGGCTGACCGGGGCGGGGCTGACCGGGGCGCGCGTCACGGTGACGCGTGCCCCGCCGTCGTGCTGTGACCGCCGGCCGCTGACCGCCGGCCGCCGGCTGCCGCTCCCGTTCCGGCTCCGGTGGAGCTGTCAGCGGGGCCGTTCGGCGATCAGGTAGCGGAAGACGTTCGCCATCCGCACCGTGCCGTCCGGCCGCAGGTACGGCTGCAGCGCCTCCTCCAGCTCCTTGGCGACCAGCGGCGGCCCGGAGAACTCCGCCGCCGCGTCGTACAGCCCGGTGGAGTGCAGCCCGCGCACCGCGCTGTCCACGTCCGGATAGGCGAACGGGCAGCCGACCCGCCCGCCGCCGGCCGGCCGCAGACCGGTCCCGGCCAGCAGGTCCTCCAGCGCCCCCGGCGGGCTCAGCTCGAACGGGTCGCGCGCGCCGCTGCGCCGGGCCATCCGCCGGGCGACGTCCAGCACGGTCGCGCTCTCGCAGCGCTCCGGCGGCCCCCAGGCGGCCAGCACCACGTGCCCGCCGGGCAGCACCAGACGGGCCGCCGCGGCGACCGTCCGGCGCGGTTCGCCGCCCGGCGGCGGCTGCTCGAAAACGGTGACCAGCGAATAGGCCGAGCGGGCGACGTCCGCCGCCGGTCGGTGGCCCGCGCCGACCCGCAGACCGCGCCGGCGGGCCAGCGCGCGCAGCTCGGCGTCGGGCTCCAGCCCGGCCACCTGCGCGCCCCGGCCGGCCGCCAGCAGCAGGGCCAGGCCCGAGCGGCAGCCCAGGCCCAGCGTGCTGGTCGCCGGACCGACCTCCAGGCGGTCGTGGACGGCCTCGTAGAGCGGTACCAGCATCCGCTCCTGGATCTCCGCCCAGTCCCGGGCCCGGGCCGTGGCCTGCCCGGCGCCCACGGGTCCTGCGGTCGTGCCGGTCACCCCAGCTGAAGCCATCGCGGCCTCCCATCCGGTCCTTGGATGTGCTGCTCCGAACCCCCCTCGATGCCCCGCCCCACTCCAGCGAACAGCGGCTCGGGCGCGGCGTCCAGAGGAGTGCGGGGTGGTGCGCGCGTGTCGGGGGCGTGCGCCCCGGGGCGGGACACCGACGACGGGTTCCGGACGGCACCGCGGATCGGATTCGAAGTCGGGGGCCCGCTCCCCGTACGATTCGCCCATGGCTAAGGCACCCGTTCTCACCCCCCAGGCGGAAGACTTCCCGCGCTGGTACCAGGACCTCATCAACAAGGCCGAGCTGGCCGACAACGGTCCGGTGCGCGGCACCATGGTCATCCGACCGTACGGCTACGGTCTGTGGGAGCGGATGCAGCAGGAGATGGACGCCCGGATCAAGAAGGCCGGCGCCCAGAACGCCTACTTCCCGATGTTCATCCCGCAGTCCTACCTGACCAAGGAGGCCGAGCACGTCGAGGGCTTCGCCCCCGAGCTCGCGGTGGTCACGCACGGCGGCGGCAAGCAGCTGGACGAGCCGGTCGTCGTCCGGCCGACGTCCGAGACGATCATCAACGAGTACTTCTCGAAGTGGGTGCAGAGCCACCGCGACCTGCCCCTGCTGATCAACCAGTGGGCCAACGTGGTCCGCTGGGAGCTGCGCCCGCGCGTCTTCCTGCGCACCACCGAGTTCCTCTGGCAGGAGGGCCACACCGCCCACGCCACCTACGAGGACGCCCGTGACTACGCCTCGATGATCCACACCCAGGTCTACGGCGACTTCATGACCAACGTGCTCGGCATCGACGTCGTGCTCGGCCGCAAGACCGCCAAGGAGCGCTTCGCCGGCGCCATCAACACCCTCACCCTCGAGGGCATGATGGGCGACGGCAAGGCGCTGCAGATGGGCACCAGCCACGAGCTGGGCCAGAACTTCGCCAAGGCGTTCAACACCACCTACCAGCTGCAGGGCGCCGAGCGCGAGTACGTCTGGCAGACCTCCTGGGGCGTCTCGACCCGGATGGTCGGCGGTCTGATCATGTCCCACGGCGACGACAACGGTCTGCGCGTCCCGCCGCGGCTCGCCGCCGTCCAGGCCGTCGTCCTGGCCATCAAGGGCGACGACGCCGTGATCGCCAAGGTCCGTGAGATCGGCGCCGCGCTGGAGGCCGCCGGCATCCGGGTGGTCGTCGACGACCGCACCGACACCCCGTTCGGCCGCCGCGCCGTCGACTGGGAGCTCAAGGGCGTTCCGCTGCGCATCGAGGTCGGCCCGCGCGACCTGGAGAACGGCACGGCCATGCTGGCCCGCCGGATCCCGGGCGGCAAGGAGCCGGTCTCGATCGACTCCCTGGCGGCGACCCTCCCGGGCATCCTGGAGGAGGACCAGGCCCTGCTGCTGCGTCAGTCGCGCGAGCGCCGCGAGGCCCGCACGGTGGACGTGGCCAACCTGGACGAGGCCGTCGAGGCCGCCGCCACCGGCTGGGGCCGGATCTCCTGGGCCGAGCTGGGCCCGGAGGGCGAGGCCAAGCTGGCGGAGCAGGGCGTTTCGGTGCGCTGCATCGTGGCCGCCGACGGCTCGGTGCCGCAGACGGACGACCAGGAGGGCAACGTCGCGATCGTCGCGCGCGCCTACTGACCGTTCGGTGGGTTCCTGGCGGCTTCCGCGGGGGCGTTCCGTGGAGGCGCTCCGTGGACGCGCTCCGTGGACGCCTTCTGCGGGCTTCCGCAGGGGCTTCCCATGGGGCTCGACGCGGGCTTCCCGTGCGCGAAGGATGGTGTCGTAAAACGATGTCCGACGACGCGTTCTGACGGTTCTTGACCTGCTTGGCAGGAAATTCGGACGTCCGTTGAGCGGCGTTGTTCCGCGGATGTCCGACCTGGCGGCACCCTACTGGTCGGTCAACTGCCGGTATTAACGGAATAGCGGTACGGTGTACGGCCCGTGGCCCTGTCAACTCGACAGGACCGCGGGCCGTACGTCCTGGGGGCGACAGCCCGTCCCCGGACGGAAATGACGGCGCCCGTCGAGCTCGACGGGGCCCAAACCTGCAGGGGGTTGGTCTTGCGTCAGATCCGGAACGCGCATTTCGCGCGAGGTCGCACATTCCTGAGAGCTTCCTGGGAATTCTCGGGGAACGGGAACACGCGGAACATCGGCTCCTACTCCATCGTTGGTCTAGCGTGAGCACGACACAGCCCCTCGTTCTCGCGGCCGAACTGGCCGCCGCCTGGAGTGACATCCAGGCCTACCACCAGGACCTCCCCGACCTCGCCTCGCCCGAGGCGCTGATCGGTGAGTCCTCCTCGGCCTGTGGTACCCGGCTCGGATTCGAGCGGCTCCTCCACGAGGCTGCCCACGGTCTGGCCGCGGCCCGGGACATCCGGGACACCTCGCGCGCCGGCCGCTACCACAACCGGCGCTTCCTGCTCCTGGCTTCCGAGCTGGGCCTGGCGCACCCGGTCGAACCGCACGCCAGTAGCGGCTTCTCCCAGGTGACCATGCTCAAGGAGACCCGCGAGCGGTACGCCGAGACCATCGAGCGACTGGACCGCGCCCTCGGCGCGCACCAGGAGGCGGTGGCCGGAGACGGTGCCTCCCGCGCGTTCCGCGGCCCGGCGGCCCGGCACGGCTCCTCCGGGGGCGGCGTCCGGGTGAAGGCCGTCTGCGGCTGCGGGCGCAACGTCCGGGTCGTTCCGTCGGTGCTCGCGCAGGCGTCCATCGTCTGCGGCGCGTGCCAGCAACCGTTCAAGATCGCGTAACTCGGGGAGCCTCACGGCTCGGGGAACCGAGGGAACCGGCCGGCGGCTGCGCGGGCAGTGGCCCGGTCGGAGCGATGGACGGCGACCGCCGTCCGACGAGTGAACGGCCGACGACCGAACGGCCGGCGAGTGGCCGGTCGACGGGTGGTCGGCCGGCGGGTGGCCGGTCGGTGAGCGACCGGTCGGCGAGTGGTCGGTGAGCGACCGGCCGGTGCGTGATCGGAAGGGTGATCCGCCGGCGGTCCACAGCGATCCGCCAGGGAGGTGCACCGCGACGGTGCACGTGTTGGGCTGACCGGGAGCGGGGGCTCCCGGTCGACCTGTTTTCGAGGGTCGGCGCCCTTGTGGCAGAATGGACCGCTGAGTACTCGGCAGCCGATCCGGACCCCTCTCTCCTACGGCTGGCGTGTCCCTTGAACGGCCCACCACGCAACCCCACGCGAGGGCGGGGCCGCTCACCCACGTCAACACCAGGAGAATCCACTCCCGTGGCAGTCAAGATCAAGCTCAAGCGTCTCGGCAAGATTCGCTCCCCGCACTACCGCATCATCATCGCCGACGCGCGCACCAAGCGTGACGGTCGTGCGATCGAGGAGATCGGCGTCTACCAGCCGACCTACAACCCCTCGAAGATCGAGGTCGACAGCGACCGCGCCCAGTACTGGCTGTCCGTCGGCGCCCAGCCGACCGAGCCGGTGCTCGCCATCCTGAAGCTGACCGGCGACTGGCAGAAGTTCAAGGGCCTGCCGGCCCCGGCGCCGCTCCTGGTCGCCGAGCCCAAGGTCGAGGACTTCTCGCACCTGTTCGCGAAGGCCGTCGCCGGCTTCGAGGACGCCACCACCGGTGTCGCCATCACCCCGAAGGCCAAGAAGTCGGACAAGGCCGAGGCTGAGGCCGACGCCGGCGCCGAGGCCTGAGCGTGATCGAGGACGCCCTCGACCACTTGGTGAAGGGCATCGTCGAGCACCCCGACGAGGTGCAGGTGCGCTCGCGCAACCTGCGTCGGGGGAACACCATCGAGGTGCGGGTGCACCCCGATGACCTCGGCAAGGTGATCGGCCGGGGCGGTCGTACGGCGCGCGCACTGCGCACCGTCGTCGGCGCCCTCGGCGGTCGCAACGTCCGGGTCGACCTGGTCGACGTGGACAGCATTCGCTGACCCGGCTGTTCGTTCAGCCGTCAGGGTTTCGAGGCCGGCCGGGACGCATGCGTCCCGGCCGGCCTTCGCCGTTCCGGCGGCGGTTCGCCGTTCCACCGGCAGCTCCGTCCGGTTCACCAGCAACTTTGCCGGTCCACCGGCAACTCCGTAGCACTCATCCAGGAGAACGATCACCGTGCAGCTCGTCGTCGGCAAGATCGGCCGCGCCCACGGCATCAGGGGAGACGTCAGCGTCGAGGTCCGCACCGACGAGCCGGAGCTCCGGCTCGGGCCCGGTGCCGTCCTGCTCACCGACCCTGCCTCGGCCGGTCCGCTGACCGTCGAGTCCGGCAAGGTGCACAGCGGGCGGCTGCTGCTGCGCTTCGCCGGCGTCAAGGACCGCAACGCCGCCGAGGCGCTGCGGGGCACGATCCTGATCGCCGAGGTGGACCCGGAGGAGCGTCCGGACGACCCGGAGGAGTACTACGACCACCAGCTGATCGGTCTGGACGTGGTCCTGCTCGACGGCACCCTGGTCGGTGAGCTCACCGAGGTGATCCACCTGCCCTACCAGGACCTGCTCACTGTGCGGAAGCCGGACGGGACGGACGCGCTGGTGCCCTTCGTCACCCGGATCGTGCCGACCATCGACCTGGAGAACCAGCGCGCCGTGATCGACCCGCCGGCCGGGCTGATCGACCCGGAGCAGGCCGAGGTCGTCCGCGGTGAGTCGGCGGAGGGCGCGGAGGACGGGGACGGCTCGGGCGGCTCGGATGGCGCGGAGGAGTCGCGGTGAGCGCCGCGGAGGCTGCTGAGGCCGCCGAGGCTGTGACGGTGGACGCCCAGCAGTCGGTGGAGCCGTCGGCGGAGCAGGACGGTCGGCGGTCCGTGCAGGACGGGATGCGGATCGACGTCGTCTCGATCTTCCCCGAGTACCTCGAACCGCTGAACATCTCGCTGGTCGGCAAGGCCCGTGCCCGCGGCCAGCTCGACGTGCACGTCCACGACCTCCGGGACTGGACGCACGACGTGCACCGGACCGTCGACGACAGCCCGTACGGCGGCGGCCCCGGCATGGTGATGAAGCCCGAGCCGTGGGGCGAGGCCCTCGACGCGGTGCTCGGCCAGGGCCCGGAGGGCACGGTGCCGACCCTGGTGGTGCCCACCCCCAGCGGCCGGCCCTTCACCCAGGAGCTCGCTCAGGAACTGGCCGGCCGGCCCTGGCTCGCCTTCACCCCGGCCCGGTATGAGGGCATCGACCGGCGGGTGATCGAGGAGGCGGCCACCCGGATGCCGGTCGTCGAGGTGTCGATCGGTGACTACGTGCTGGCCGGCGGCGAGGTCGCGGTGCTGGTCATGGTCGAGGCGATCGCCCGGCTGCTGCCCGGCGTGCTCGGCAACGCCGAGTCCCACCGGGACGACTCCTTCGCACCCGGCGCGATGGCCGACCTGCTGGAGGGGCCCGTCTACACCAAGCCCGCCGAGTGGCGCGGCCGCACCGTGCCGGACATCCTGCTCAGTGGGAACCACGGCCGGATCGCCCGCTGGCGCCGCGAGCAGGCCTTCGCCCGCACGCTGGACAACCGGCCCGACCTGGTCGCGCGCTGGCGGCACGCGGACTTCGACAAGAAGGACCGCGAGGCGCTGAGCCTGCTCGGCCTGGCCTGGGACGAGGGCCTCGGCCGATTTCGGTCCGTGGCCGATGATGTGGAAGAATAGGCCGCTGTTGTCTGTCGCTGGGCTCCTCCCGTAGGGGTCACGTGGTTCGGCGCCCCCGCCACGGGGGGACCGCCGCTAGCCGGTGCGGCCCGCAGCAAACCCCATTTGTGACGACTTCCGTGGGCGGCCCGTGGCGCCTGCGATGGAGAGCAACATGAGCAACAAGCTCGCTGCTGTCGACGCGGCCTCGCTGCGTAGCGACATCCCGGCGTTCCGCGCCGGTGACACCCTGAAGGTGCACGTCCGGGTCATCGAGGGCAACCGCTCCCGTGTCCAGGTCTTCCAGGGCGTCGTCATCCGCCGTCACGGCGCCGGCATCGGTGAGACCTTCACCGTTCGCAAGGTCAGCTTCAACGTCGGTGTCGAGCGCACCTTCCCGGTTCACACCCCGGTCGTCGAGAAGATCGAGGTCGTGACCCGCGGTGCGGTTCGCCGCGCCAAGCTGTACTACCTGCGTGACCTCCGCGGCAAGGCCGCGAAGATCAAGGAGAAGCGCGACCGCTGATCCGTCGGCCCCCGGCGTTGCCGGGGGATCGGATCGCTCTGGGGGGCCGGGCTGCCGCAAGGTAAGCTCAGCCCCCGATGAGCACGCAAGAACCACCCGCGGACCGCGACGGCCGTCCCGCACTCACCGGTGCGGACTCGCCGACGCGGTCCGCGGTCGTTTCCGCGCCCGGCCCGCCGGAGGCGTTGGACACGCCAGCCCTGCCCGACGCGCCGGACCAGCAGGACCAGCCGGATGTCGCGCACGACGCGGACGTCGCTGACGACTTGGCGGAGGGGGCGGACGGGCGCTCGCGTTCGCGGGACCTGCTGCTGCTCGCCGGCATCTGCCTGTTCTCGCTGCTGCTGGTGAACGCCTTCGTGGCGCGCCCCTTCTCGGTGCCCTCCGGATCGATGGAGAACACCCTGCGCCCGGGTGACCGCCTGATCGTGAACAAGCTGTCCTACGCCTTCGGCGGCCACCCGCACCGCGGTGACGTGGTGGTCTTCGACGGCACCGGCTCCTTTCTGCACAAGCCCTTCGAGCCCGACGGCTTCTGGAGCTCGCTGCGCTCCTTCGGACGGGACGTCGGGCTGGTCCCGGCCGGTGACTCGGTCTACGTGAAGCGGGTCGTCGGTATCGGCGGCGACCGCGTCACCAGCGCGGGACCGGGCCGCCCGATCACCGTCAACGGAGTGCCGGTCGACGAGTCCGGCTACCTATACCCGGGGGACGAGGCGTCCAACGTGGCGTTCGACGTGGTGGTGCCGCCCGGCAAGCTCTGGGTGATGGGCGACCACCGCAGTGCCTCCCGCGACTCACGCGACCACCTCGGCGAGCCCGGCGGCGGGTTCGTCCCGGAATCCAAGGTGATCGGGCGGGCCGCCTGGGTGGTCTTCCCGATCGGTCACTGGGCCGGCCTGGACCGGCCGGCGGCCTTCGCCGTGACAGAAGGGACGGGCGGCCATGGGGACCAGAGGTAGGGGGCGGCTCGCCGATCGCCCGGCCGCCGGCTCCGCCCCGTCGGCCCGTCCCGGCTCCCGCCGTGGCTCCGGGGCCGGCTCCGGTCCCGGTCCTGCGGCCGATCCCGATCCCGGTCCCGGCCCGGCTACCGGCTCCGGCACCGCGACCGGGCGTGCGGCGACGTCCGGCGCGTCCGCCGCGCCCAGGGCGCCGCGGACGCCTAGGGCGACCAAGGCGGCAGACGCTCCGACGGTGCGTGGTCGCGCCGACCGCCGGCGCACCGCCCGCCGGGCGGCCCGCCGCCGCAGGCGCTCCCGTCTGCGGGAGATACCGCTGATCATCGGGGTCGCGCTGATCGTCGCGCTGGTGATGAAGACCTTCCTGGTGCAGGTCTTCGTGATCCCCTCCGGGTCGATGGAGCAGACCATCCTGGTGGGGGACCGGGTGCTGGTCGACAAGCTCACCCCCTGGTTCGGCGCCGAGCCGGAGCGCGGCGAGGTGGTGGTGTTCAAGGATCCGGGCGGCTGGCTGGAGAACGAGCACGGGTCGTCGAAGGACGGCCCGGTCCTGCACGGGGCCAAGCAGGTGCTGACCTTTGTCGGACTGCTGCCCTCCGACAACGAGCAGGACCTCATCAAGCGGGTGATCGGCGTCGTCGGCGACACCGTGGAGTGCTGCGACGAGCAGGGCAGGATCAGTCTCAACGGCAAGCCGCTGGACGAGCCCTACCTCGCACCGGGCAACCCGCCGTCCCGGCAGCCGTTCAAGGTGAAGGTGCCGCAGGGGCGGCTCTGGGTGATGGGCGACCACCGGGACGTCTCCGCCGACTCCCGTTTCCACATGGGCAATCCGGGTCAGGGCACGATCCCGGTGAGCGGTGTGCTGGGGCGGGCGTTCATGATCGCCTGGCCGCTGGGCCGGATTCATCAACTTGATGTGCCGGTTTCACTCTCCTCGGTGGCGCGGGGCCCGGTGGACCGCGGAACTGCGATGAACCCGGTGGGTGTTGACCCGACTCCTGAGGAACCTCCGCTCGTTATGGGTGTGTTGGGCATCATTCCGCTTGTCGGCCGCCGGGCGGGACGGCTCAGGTCGTAGGCTCTGCCGGGCCGGTGGGCGGCCTGGCCGCGCGCGTGGGACCGCGAGCCGGATGCCCGGGAGTGATAGAGAAGTGCTGGGTGCGGCCGTGTCGACAAGTCGCGCCCGACGGCTGTGCCGGTGTCAGACGCTTCCGCCCCGGGGGCGGTTCTGACGGACGCGGCCGTCGGTGGAGCGTGGTGCCCGCTGTGCGGCACTGTCAGCGCGGACGCACAGGCGTCCGCACAGCAGGGAGGAGACGTTGTGGGGGATTTGGTGATCGGCGCCCGCTCTGGCGCCGGAGAGCCCGAGGGCTCCGGCGGCCGGGCGGCCCGGTCCGCGGAGACCGCGGTGCCTTCGGCCTCGGCCGAGGAGGCGGCGGCCCAGTCCGCGGACGAGCACGGCGACAGCACGGGTGACGCCTCGCAGCAACCCCCGGACAACGCGGAGCCGGCGGAAAGCACCGAGAAGCCGGAGCGGAGCGAGCGCAAGCCGCGGTCGTTCTGGAAGGAACTGCCGATCCTCATCGGCATCGCCCTCGTGCTGGCACTCGTGATCAAGACGTTCTTCGTCCAGGCGTTCTCCATTCCGTCGGAGTCGATGCAGAACACGCTTCAGGTCGGTGACCGGGTCCTGGTGGACAAGCTCACCCCGTGGTTCGGTGCCGAGCCGGAGCGCGGCGAGGTCGTGGTGTTCCACGATCCGGGCGGCTGGCTGGCCGACGAGCCCACCAGCCAGAGCAGCAACTCCTTCGTCCGGGGCGTCCAGGATGTGCTGAGCTTCGTCGGGCTGATGCCCTCCGAGAACGAGAAGGACCTGATCAAGCGCGTCATCGCGGTCGGCGGGGACACCGTCGAGTGCGAGGGCGAGGGCCCGGTGAAGGTCAACGGGATCGCGCTCGACGAGCCGTACGTCTACGCCGGCAACACCCCCTGCGGGACGAAGCCCTTCGGTCCGGTGAAGGTCCCGGACGGCCGGATCTGGGTGATGGGCGACCACCGTGCGGACTCGCTCGACTCGCGCTTCCACATGGATCAGCCGGGCGGCGGCACCGTCCCGGTGGACGACGTGATCGGGCGCGCGTTCGTGGTGGCGTGGCCGATCAACCGCTGGTCGACGCTGCCGGTGCCGGACACCTTCGACCAGAAGGGTCTGGCGGCGGCCTTGCCGGCGGCGCCGGCGGCGGCCGGTGCCGTGGGCGCCGTCGCCCTGCTCCCGCTGGTCCGCCGCCGGCGGAACCGGACGGACCACGACGAGCGGTCCTGACGAGGGCGGGAGGCTCCCGGGTCTTGCGCGGGCCGTGGTACCGACGAGTAATCTGCTCGGAGGTGCCACGGCCCGCCGGGTTTTCCGCCCGTGGCCCCGGTGCGCTGCCATGCGTGTTTCCGGGTCGGTCAGGGGTTGGACGGTGTCGATGAGCGGTGTCGTGGAACGGGCGACCGACAACCCGCCGGCCGTCGCCCGCCGTCGGCGCGGGCCCGCAGCCGTGGCCCAGGGCGTGCTGCTCGGCCTCGGGCTGGTGCTGCTGATCGGCGGCTTCGCGGTGATCGCCGTGAGCTACCGGCCGTACAGCATCCCGACCGCCTCGATGGCGCCCACCCTCCAGGCCCAGGACACCGTCCTGGCCCGGAAGAGCGACGGCTCGGACATCGGGCGGGGCGACGTGGTGATCTTCCGCGACCAGGCCTGGGGCGGCGAGCTCATGGTCAAGCGCGTGGTCGCGGTCGACGGGGACACCGTCGCGGTCGGTGAGGGCGACCGGCGCCTGACCGTGAACGGCAAGCCGGTGGACGAGCCCTACCTCGCGGCGGGGGGCGCCCAGGGCGCCTCCTTCAGCGTGGAGGTGCTGCCCGGCCGCCTCTTCCTGCTCGGCGACAACCGGCTCGGCTCGCTCGACTCCCGGGTCCACCTGGAGACGGACGGCGGGACCGTCCCGACCACCGAGGTGCAGGCCCGGGTGGAGGCCACCGTGCTGCCGCTCGGCCGGGCGGGTCTGCTGGCCGGCACCTCGGCCTTCGAGGCGGTCGGCGGGCACCGGCCGGCGGGCCCGGGACCGCTGGAGCCCGCGTTCTGGGCGAGCGTTGTAGGCGCGGCGACGATCCTCGTGACCACGGCGGTGGGCGGGGTGGCGGGCCTGACGCGCCGCCTGCGCCGTACGGCCTGACCCCGGCCGGCACCGTTCGGGCCGGGACCGCTCTGCCGAACCTCGCCCCGGACGGCCGCGCCGGGTGGCAGGATCGGGGGAACGACCGGGGCGGACGAAGGGAGCGTGGAGGCTCGTCATGGCGGCACAGCAGCGCAGGGCCTCACGGATCCTGCTGCTCGACGGGCAGGACCGGCTGCTGCTCTTCCACGGCTCGGACCCGGCGACGCCCGGCGTCACCTGGTGGTTCACCCCCGGCGGGGGCCTGGAGCCAGGGGAGAACGTCAGGGACGCCGCCGAGCGCGAGCTCGCGGAGGAGACCGGGTTGCGCGGCGTGGAGCTGGGACCGGTGGTCGCGTACGGCAAGGCTTCGTTCTCCTATCAAGGACAGCGTTACGAGCAGGATCAGTGGTTCCACCTGGCCCGGACGGCGGAGACGGTGCTGGACCACTCGGGTATGGGCGAGGACGAACATGCCCAGCTGCTCGCGGCGCGCTGGTGGACGGTCGAGGAATTGAGGTCCACCGCCGAGACGGTCTATCCGGTCGGGCTGGTGGACTTTCTGGAGCGGCTGTTGGCCGAGGGGCCGCCGATCGCCCCGGTACGGCTCTGAGGGTGAGTGCGGTGGTCCACAATGGGTGGACGCGACAAGTTGAGGGGACGCCTGGATGAGTGCCGAAGATCTCGAAAAGTACGAGACCGAGATGGAGCTCAAGCTCTACCGGGAGTACCGGGACGTCGTCGGCCTGTTCAAGTACGTGATCGAGACCGAGCGACGGTTCTACCTCACCAATGACTACGAGCTGCAGGTGCACTCGGTGCAGGGTGAGGTCTTCTTCGAGGTGTCGATGGCGGATGCGTGGGTCTGGGACATGTACCGGCCGGCCCGGTTCGTCCGTAAGGTCCGGGTGCTGACCTTCAAGGACGTGAACATCGAGGAACTCGCGAAGAGCGATCTGGAGCTGCCCTCGGACGAGCCCGGCTTCGGGAACTGACGTTGGACCGCCCGGTCCCCGGATGTCCAGGGGAATTTCGGGTATTCCGGCTTTCTCACTCCCGCGGGTGACAGGAGTTATCCACAGGCCCGGGTTTTCCACAGGAAATAACAACCTTCTGGTCCGCTCCCGGATCGCACGGCAGCCTCCCCGGCGGAGGTGGTCACCGTGCAGGACATCGAGCGCGCCACGCGCCAGCAGACCGCGAAGACCCGGCGGGACGGGCAGCCGCGCCGGCGAGCGGCGCGCGCCCCGGCGGGCGGCCCGCCCCCGTCGGCCGCCCCGGGCTCGGACGCGCCCGCGTCCGCCCCTGTTGGGCTCGCCCCGGCCGAGCCCCGCACCGACGGGCCCGGACCGGGCCGGCTGAGCAACACCGGCCTCGGCCGCTACGGCGAGCGGGTCGCCGCCCTTCGGCTCGCCGAGGAGGGGCTGCGCATCCTCGACCGCAACTGGCGGTGCGTGGAGGGCGAGCTCGACATCGTCGCCCTCGACGGCGACACCGTGGCGGTCTGCGAGGTCAAGACCCGCTCCGAGCGGGGCTTCCAGCACCCCAGCGAGGCCATCGACCCGACCAAGGCGGACCGGCTGCGCCGTCTGGCCGAGCGCTGGATGGCCGAGCGCTGGCCCGGCCACTTCGCCCGGTTGGCGGGCCCCGAGTACCGGCCCGGCTCCACCGACCCACCGTGGGCACCCGTTCCGCCCGGCGGCGTCCGGATCGACCTCGTCGCCGTCATCAACCGGGTCCGCGGCGCCGCCACCGTCGACCATCTGCGGGGGGTGGTCTAGATGACCTTCGCCCGGACGTGTTCCGTGGCCCTGGTCGGGGTCGACGGGGTGATCGTCGAGGTCCAGGCCGACCTGGAGCCCGGGGTGGCGGCGTTCACCCTGGTCGGCCTGCCCGACAAGGCGCTCTCCGAGGCCCGCGACCGGGTCCGCGCGGCGATCGTGTTCCCTGTCAAGTAGATGTGTTCACGTCTTCTCGCATTCAACGGTGCAAGCTAGT